>CAZBYH010000013.1:0-19162 GCA_964496155.1 uncultured Methanoculleus sp. | reverse complement strand
TTCGGATGTGATGCGGCTGATACTGCTGCGGGTATTGCTAAACTAATAATAATCAAAGTGATTATTAACTTTAAGAATGGAATTTTAAATTTCGCTGTTGGTGTATTTTTTTTCTTAATCATTTTTGTGTCCTCATTGGTAGTATTATTCCATTGATTTAGGTGTAATTTTCGTGCTGTTTTCTTGCGGATCGCCGTTCACTGTAATCCTCCTCCCCCAAAATGGCCAGAGAATTTCCCGAATATGTTGTTTAGTGTAACATCGTGTGTGTAGTGTTCCCCCGTGGTCAAGTTGTAATTACCTACATGCGCATATAAATATTTAGTTCAGTGATAGACAATACAATATATCAAATAACACCATCATAAGGAGATATCACAAAATTAAAAGAGAATACCGTCGTTTTTTCCGGAAAGGGGGAAATTTACCCATAGGATGCCAAGTCATTCCAGCACAATTAATGTGAGATGAATGTATTTCTATTATGACCACTTCGCCCCATATCATCAATAATATTCTCTAAATAGTGCATGCGTGCCCATATTGGGAAATAAAACACTTTTAAAAAATATATTCCGGATTATTAAGAATAAATATTTTAAAGTTTTTTTCATGCCGCAGATGACCGATAATATATTAATCTAATATGCCTAGTAGAAGGTGAAATGATAGTTACGGATTTGCTAACCCCCCTGAACCTCATGATTGCCGTTTTCTTTGTAGTTCCATTCATAGCAACCATTCTGGTGATGCCTTTCATTATTCAGCGTCTCAAAGAGAATAAATTTTATGCGAAAGATATGTACAAAATGAATCGACCAGATGTGGCGATTAACGGCGGTCTCATTATATTACTGATATCCCTGTTGTCCCTGTCAATTATTTCCCTGTTTTATCGCAACTACATCCTTCCGGCAAATTATGTAATAATAATGGTTGTCACACTTTTTGCCCTTTTTGGAATTCTGGATGATATGATAAATATTGGCCGTCCCGCCAAACTTATTCTTCTGTATTACTGTTCATATTCATTGATATCATGCGCAACAGCTACTATTATTTATATACCTTTTATCGGAACCGTTGATTTTGGAATTTTTTACCTTCAACTGATCCTCCCTCTCTATGTGCCGGTAGTTGCCAACCTGGTAAATATGCATTCAGGGTTTAATGGCCTGGCACCGGGCCTTTCCCTGATTGTTCTAATCACGTTAATCCTAAAAACGATGGTAAATGCTGAAATAATGGACATTCTCTTTATTGTCTGTCTCACCGGTTCTCTTGCAGCATATTGGTTATTTGAGAAATACCCTGCTCGTATTTTCTGGGGAAATATTGGGGCGTTATCCATTGGTGCAGCAATAGGTGCAACGATGGTGATAGAAGGATTCATATTCAGTGGTTTTGTCATGCTCATTCCCCACGTTCTGAATTTTTTACTGTATGTATACTGGCGCCTTCGCCCCAAACGATATCCTATTGCTAAGTTTGGAAAAATCAGAGAGGATGGAACACTCGAAGTACCAAATCCTCTCACGCTGAAATGGGTATTGCCCTATTATTTCCCCATGACAGAACGGCAGGGGACAAGGGTAATGTATGCCCTGACAGGGATATTTTGCCTTATAGGATTTATGATTCCCGGATAGGTTAGGGAAAGATATAAATTTCAGGAGATTCACTCCTGTATGTTGTTGAGGGGGCTAAATTATCGAACTTATTGCAATAGTATTAGCATTTATTCAGGCGATTCTCGGAATATTTCTCATTCTGTTCATTCCGGGGTATACGTTAACATTAGTGCTTTATCCCGGGAAAGAAGACATTTCGATAATTGAGAGGACAGGCCTCTCAATAGTCTTAAGTATGGGTAGTGTTCTCCTCATCGTCCTTTTTATTGATGAGGTGTTGGCATTCAACACAACTCCGGTGAACATTGTCAGTGCAGTGCTCATCTTTTCCCTATTAGCACTGTGTGTCTGGAAAAGTGGACGCATCCTAAAGGAATTTACTAACCGGCGTGACGTTATGTCACATCGTCTCGTAGTAAAAGACGAGTTAAATATCCAAAATTTTGATTCATACGAGAAAAAAACAAATGAGGAAAAGTAAATTGATGGTCTCGGATCTGACAGAGTTGATTCCTGCGAATCATACACTACGCGTGAATCAGCAGCGAAACGTCTCATGTCTATTGGATCTTTCCCGATCATTTGCGAACGACGCTCAGTATGAGGGTAATGCCACCCCCTCCGTTCAGGAGGACATTCTTGTACTTGAGTCAGGGCATCAGCCGAATTATTTTCCCTATTCAGGCGTTTGGAAAAAAGTATTTTTATTGGATCAATTTCAGAAAATGCTTGATGAAAAAGGGGATTATGGAATCGCATTTTTTGGATTTGCGGATCAGAATCTAACCACTGCTCCCTATCTGTATAAAAACCAGGTGCCGGCACTCAACAAAACCGGGATGGAAAAAATCGGGTTTGCGGTGAAAGGCTCAGATAAGTGGAAGCGTTTTGAGACACTGGAAAAACCTCTCCCAGAGGTGTGGGAACAGGAAATGCAGGCAATGGAAAAATTGCCAGCAGATACGAGATCAGAATTTTCTACAATAGCAGAAATTATGTGGAAGAGCTATGAACGTGCAGATTCGTTTTCTGATCTGAATGCTTACATATTTTCAAGAATTTCCCGAGAGATTCTGGGATCTGATGTTTATTTTTTCCGGTACTCCGATATTCATCGCAACCAATTGTTCTCAGATGAATGTAGGCAAATCCTTGAAAATTTGGAGTGTTACGCTGATGTATACAATGATGTAATTAAAAATGAAACGATTCCGTTAAGACCAGTTGTTTCAGGCGAGGTCCCCTTTTGGTATCACTGTGATTGTGGCGGCAAAATACCCCTTGTGATTGATTCTTCTGCCATGTGCAGAGGGGTATGCCCCATCTGCAAAAAAGAATGTGAACTAGATTTTGGGACGGATTTTAATAGATTTGATGACTTTTCTAAAGAAATGAGCCTCTCAGCGGTGTGCAGAAATCTGGTTTTTTTCGAGGGACTGGGTACACACATCTTTATCTCAGGAACGGGAGGCGGGCTTAGATACGGAAAAATTGCGGATGCAATTTCCTCAGAGATTGGTTTTAACAAGCCATTGACATGTTTCTGGTCTTCAAAGGATTATTACGTGGGAAAGATACACGCAGATGCGGCAAAAGAGTTGCAAAATACCTTTTCCTTCACCAAAGCTGAGATGTTGGATGGAGACCTTGATGAGAAAATTCAAACATTTAGGGATGATTTGAATCAGAAAGTTATGGAAATGGAGGCAGAAGGTGCTGATAAAAAGAGTCTTCGTTTGTATCGGGGGAGATTTCTTGGATCAGCGACGGTTGTCGAAATGGTCTCCAGGGTGTTCTCCATGACCCCTTCTATGTTTGATATCTTTCTGAACTTTGACAGAGATGAGATCGTGGAGAGTTGGGTTGACGCCCTTACCCGTTCTGTTCCAAAACACTATGACTCAACCTGTGTTATTGCAGAGGATATTGTGTATGATACAAGAAAAGACTCCGGATTTTCTTTGGATGAAATACTGGTTTTATACCGAAATATGTCAATTATTGGGGGAAATACAAAATGAAAAAACGAATACTGGTCATCAGTCCACATACCGATGATGGAGAACTTGGATGTGGGGGAAGCATCGCCCGCTTTACTTATGAAGGGTATGATGTTAAATACGTGGCACTTTCCTGTTGTGAAGACTCAGTCCCGAAAGAATATCCAAGGGATATTCTCCGAACTGAAGTAAAAGCTGCAACAAAAAAGTTAGGGATAGATGATCCAATCCTGCTTGAATTTGAGGTCCGAAAATTTCCTCAGTATCGTCAGCAGATTCTTGATGCATTAATTGCATTAAAAAAAGAATTAAAACCGATTACGGTGTTTACGCCATCTTCTTTCGATACTCACCAGGATCATAAAGTTACCTATGAAGAGACGTTACGTGCCTTCAAACAGTGTACTATCCTTGGATACGAACAACCATGGAATAATATTACTTTTAACACTCTTTCGTTTGTTTCGTTAAAGGAAGAACACATCCGTATGAAGATTGATGCACTGCGCTGTTATAGCACTCAGAGAGAGAAAGCATACTTCAATTCAGATTTTATCAGGGGTCTTGCCCTAACGAGAGGGACTCAGATTGAAGAGCGATATGCAGAAGCTTTTGAAGTAGTAAAATGGGTGTTACGGTGAGCGACTTTTTGTTCGTTCTGGTGAATTCTCTTTTCCCTCTCGGATTGGAGAGGAATGTCCGGTTTAGCACTGAAGGGACTTTTGATGATGGTAAAATGATACTTTTGCGAAATGAGGGAAATTATGAAAATACTCATTGATATCGGGCACCCCGCACATGTTCACTTTTTTAAGGGAACAATTACGGAATTGTTGAGTAAAGGTCACGAAATTTTAATCGTAACCAGAAATAAAGAGATGGCCATAGGCCTTTTGAAAAAATTCGGATTTAATTATATTAATATTGGTGACCATAAAACGAGTATGCCCAGTAAGGCTTTTGCGCTTTTACAGTTCGATTACCGGATACTTCGGATTGCACTAAAATTCAAACCGGATCTTCTGGTAGCAATGGGTTCTCCCTATCTTGGACATGTTTCAAAGGTGATACATAAACCCTTTATTTCATTCTGGGACACTGAGGATGCAAATTTGGTTATCAAACTGACATCGCCTTTTACGGATACTAT
Source organism: uncultured Methanoculleus sp. (assembly GCA_964496155.1). GTDB lineage: Archaea > Halobacteriota > Methanomicrobia > Methanomicrobiales > Methanomicrobiaceae > Methanogenium. The sequence continues at coordinate 14,381 of CAZBYH010000013.1, read as the reverse complement.
CTGTACTCCATCCTGTTTCCTGAAAGATTTTGGTGAACGACAGGTGAGATTTGACGGGTATAAGGAACTTGCATATCTCCATCCTGACGTGTTTCAGCCAGACCCCTCTGTCCTTGATGAACTGAATCTCTCGGAGGATGCCCGATTCATCATCGTACGGTTTATCTCCTGGGCAGCATCTCACGATGTCGGATTAAAAGGAATGAAAAATCCGGTCGAAGTTGTGAAAACACTGGAAAAATATGGGACGGTGTTCATTAGCTCAGAAAAACCCCTCGGCCCTGAACTTGAGAAATATATTCTCCATATTTCCCCCGATAAGTTCCATTCTCTGTTGGCCTACGCCGCATTATACATCGGAGAAGGAGGAACGATCACCACGGAAGCCGCACTGTTGGGAACCCCTGCAATTCACATAGAAGCGAATGCGAAAGGGGAGGCAACAGGAAATACCAGTGGGAATTTCCTCGAGATACGTGATAAATATGGATTGATGTATTTTTATCCGGATCAGGATGCCGCTCTTGAAAAAGCGGTTCAGATTCTTGATAATTCTGATTCGAAACAGGAATGGCAGCAGAAACGTGAGCGTCTTCTTGCAGACAAAATTAATGTCTCCGCATGGATGACAGACTTTATCGAAAATTATCCGAAAAGCTTCAAGGATTATCAGAAAACAAAAAAGAGTATAAAATGATATCATTTGTCTGCAACACAGACGATTCATATTCCCGGTATGGCTTCGATCATTTTATCTGTACGACCGGATTGTCTACTGTATCAGGTGATACATCAGATTCCGGCGTATGTGTCGGATATGAAACCGAGGGAATGGGTCAATTTTCCGTCAGCATGAGAAGAAATGCTGCAATTGACATAGATGCCGGAAAAATCGTGATAGATAATCTAGAATACCCCTTGTTTCAGGTTCCCATGGATACCCATGACACCGGGAATCGGTGTATTGCAAAATTCAGGTCAGATAACCATGAATACCCCTGCATATCTGCCTCAAATTCAGGGATAATCATCGGACTTGATATTTTCAGATTGATCGGATATCTTTTGTCCAGTAACCTAGATCAAACAGGAACGGGATCGAATGATGAAAAGTATCCATCCCTGATATCACAACCCCTCGTAGATTTTTATGAAAATATCCTATTCAAAGCAATTCTGATGGGATGCAACGAAATCGGGATACCCCTCGTCAGGAAAGCGTACTGGCCCAAGGGCAGGGAGTTTGCAGTATGCCTCACCCATGATGTTGATGAATTTACAAAGACCTATCAATGGATTACCCGTCCACTGAGATATGTAAAAAAGGGAGATTTTCATGGACTAAAAAACCAAATGAAGTCTTTTTCCCGAAAAGTAAGAGGCCATGAACCATACTGGACGTTTGATGAGATCATGCATAATGAAAAGAAACTTGGTGTCTGTTCAACCTATTTTTTCCTCAAGGAGTCCGGTGAAAAAAGCCTATTAAGGCCGGAATCCTGGCACTTGTATGGTCGTTCTCATTCGTTAAGGAAACCGCGTGTTATTGAATTACTCAAAAAATTGTCTAAAGAAGGGCATGAAATTGGTGTACACGGGTCTACATTTTCTCATGATAACCTGTTTCTCCTCCAAAGCGAGAAGGCAGAAGTCGAAACACTTCTCGGCGCACCAGTTAAGGGGATCCGACAACATCGCCTGAATTTGACAATCCCCAACACGTGGGATTATCAGTCGGAAGCTGGTTTTTTATATGACACAACGCTGGGATACAAGGCGGCGGATGGGATAGGTTTCCGGTGGGGAACCTGTTTTCCTTTCCATCCACAGGGTGCAACGAAAGTACTTCCGCTTCTTGAGATTCCCCTCTCTCTCATGGACATTACTCTCCAGAATGGAGGTGATGGATGGGACATCTGCACCACCATGATTGAACAGGTAAGAAATGTGGGAGGAGTCCTTACCTTGCTCTGGCATCCTGCAGTGTTTAATAATCTGGAATATCCGGACATCGGGGAATGGTATTGGAAGATTATTGAAACATGCAAAGAAAACGGTGCATGGGTGACAACCGGGGGAAACATTGCTTCGTGGTGGCAGTCACGTGAGGCAACTGCTTTTGGATGCGAGTATTCAGATGGTGAACTAACAATTTCCTGTGATGACAACGCTGGATGCCCGTATGAATTGTATGTCCCGGAAAACCGTTCTGCCATACTGATTTCAGAAAATGCAACACTTTCTAAGACGGAAAACGGGCACTATATCCTTTTTTCTGATGATGGGCATATGCCGAATAAAATGGTGGTACAATTACAATGAATATCGAATTATGTAATGTAAATACAGAGAATATTGACGAATGGAACAGGATGGTAAATGAATCTCCTCATGGGACAATATTTCATAGCTGGAACTGGCTTACCATCGCTGCTAAACACAGTGGGTATACTCTGCATCCACTCATTGGGTATGAGAAAGATAAACCTGTAGCTCTGTTCCCCCTATTTCATAAGAAAAAATTCGGTCTGAACTTTGTATTCTCTCCGCCGCCTCATTCTGCCCTTCTATACCTTGGCCCAGTATTTCTGTTTGATGAAAAACTGCATCAGAACGGAAGGGAGAACATATACGAATCGTTTGTGGATGGCATCAATGATTACATCAAACAGGAACTGCATGCTCAATATGTTCAGATTATGTTGCCCCCGAAATTACATGATCCCCGTCCCTTTGCGTGGTCAGGGTATACCGTTAAACCCGAATATAATTATGTGACGGACCTAAGTCAGGGTTCTGATTATCTCATGAAAAATCTTCCAAAAAAGAAACGGCAGGATATTAACCGGGCATATAAGCGGGGTATCACCGTAGAATTGGGTGAGAAGGAAGAGCTCGAAGCAATATACAATCTGATGGTTGAGCGCTATAAGGAACAGGGCAGGGCAGTACTTGTTCCCAAGGAGTATTTGCTTGAAATATATGATAAATACTCAGATCAAATGAAGATATTTGTTACAAAATATGAAGATGAGATAGTAACCGGGCTGATTGATGTCCACTATAAAAATTCCTTGTTTAGCTGGATTGGAAACCCAAAACCATCGATTCCGATTTCCCCATCTCCAAATGATCTTCTGTTATGGGAGGAAGTTCTCTATGCCTGTGAACATGGATTTACCTCATACGTTACGATGGGAGCCGCAGGTAATCAACGCCTCCACAGCTATTCATCTTCAAAATATAACCCGAAATTGGATGTCCGTTTTTCAGCAAAAAAACGCTCTCTCATTGTCGGATGGGCTGAATCGGCATATATAAACGTACTCAAACCCGTGAAATCCTACATTAAAAGGTCAGGATCTCCCTGACAATCTATTTATATATCTTATGGACATTCATACTTCGCCCCATTAAATATCAAAAAAAGGGGATATGGAAAGTATGAATGTAATTGTGCCCTCAGGTATTGGAGATCATATTGGTCTTGCTGTTGTACGTTCACTCGGGAAAAAAAACATTTCTACAACCGTCGTCTCGACTGAAAAGAGAGCAATGCCATTTTATTCGAAATACTGCACAAAAAAAATAGTTGCCGAATATACCGATGATTTTCTCTCTGGATTAACAGAAGATGACATCATCATGCCCAACGGGGAAGACGAAATGCTTTTTTTTGCAAAAAATGCCCCTTTGTACGACTATTCACTTTCTTTTCCTGATTATGCCACCATGGAGAACATTATTGATAAATCAAACCTGATGCGGTTTGCAGAAACGCATCACATCCCCGTTCCAAAAACATTTTTCATTGATGGCCCTGATTATTTTCAGGAAATAGCCCCTCGTCTGATCTATCCTGTCATCATTAAACCAAACAGAGGAAGAGGGGGGAGAGGCATCGTACGGGTTGACAGTCCTGACATGGCAGAGGAAACATATGCGAACATTCTGCATCACCACGGACCTTTAACAATTCAGGAATACATCCCATTTACGGAGCGGTTTTCCGCTGCGGTATTGACTGATGATGCGTATGAAATTCAAAGGATCTGTATCATAGAGGAAAAGAGGACTTACCCGATTAAAACTGGCCCGGGCTGCTTTGTTGAGACGGTTGCGAATGAAGATATTAAGAATCTGACATTTGATATCATGAATGCGCTGAAAATGAAGGGTATGGCTGAACTTGATTTTGTTATCGATGAACGTGATGGGAAACCAAAATTATTAGAGATTAACCCTCGATTCTGGGGTTCATTACAGTGCGCAATCTCTGCCGGAGTTGACTTTCCCTTTTTGTTGTATGAACTTGCTATAGGTAATCCCATTGGCGTTTCGTATGATTATAAAGCAGGGATAACAACCAGAAATGTAATCTGTAATGATCTTCGACACCTGCTGACCGTGCTCAAGGGTCAGTTTCCGTTTTCATATAAACTGAAAACGATGACTGATTTTGTCAAATTTTATCAAGATGATGCTTATTTTATCTTTTCGTTTGAAGATATTCGACCGTTTCTCTCAATATTCGAATATTATCTTTTAAAAATGACAAATCAGGTACGTTTGAACTTTTCCGAGAGAGAATGTAAATAGTAGTTGTGCTTATTGGAGCGTGGTAACATGGGTTTTTCTATACAAATTGCGGATGATAGTCATCAAAAAGAGTGGGATGATTACATCCAAACCTCGTCTTTCGGTACAATATTCCATGCCTGGGAATGGCTGAAAATTATGGAGAAACACACGAATAGTACGCTTTATGCCCTTGAGATATTCAAAGGTGGAGAGCATGTAGCCAGTTATCCGATTTTCTATAAGAAAAAAGGGTTGGTTAAAGCTGCCTTTTCGCCTGCCTATAACACTGACACGCTCTATCTCGGACCGGTCATATCTCAATATGAATCCTTAAACCAACCTAAAAAAGAAGAGTATCTGAGCGAAATTCAGTCCGCGATAGATAAATTTCTCTTTTCTGACCTTAGATGCAATTATGTAAATCTTCGTACCATGCCCGGATTATTGGATTCACGATATCTCCGATGGGCAGGATACCACGTTGAACCGTTATACTCCTATCGACTGGATTTGAATTTGGGGCTTAATGTTATCTGGAACAACCTGCACAGGGGGGTTCGAAAAAATATCAAAAATATTCAGGAAAAAGGATTCGTCGTTGAAAGAGGAGATAGAGATGATCTTTCGTTCATTGATTCCAGAATACAACAGAGATTTGTCGAACAAGGCAGAAAAAGAAACGACATTTCAACGTTTTTAGAAGATGTTTTTCAGCAGTATAATGGCCGTAATCTTGATATATTTGTAACAAAATATCAGGGAGAAACCGTCAGCGGTGTTATTCATCTGAATTATAATGGGATTATGTATCAATGGGTGGGACTTCCCAAAACAGAGGTTGACGGCATATCACCGAATGATCTGCTCGTCTGGGAGAGCATAAAGACATCCCATGAAATGGGGATGAGATATTATGATATTATGGATGGGGGAGACAATCCACGATTGAGACGATTTAAATCAAAATTCAATCCGGAACTAACTATCTGGTATTCTGCAGAGAAATATTCCCACCCAATATACGAAATGGCAAGAAAGGTATCCCAAAAAATCGGATATCATGTTAAAATTTGATGAAGTCTCTGGTTAGTGCATGTTTAACGTTCAAAGAAAATATCTGATGGGAGGAATGTAGTGCGAAATAATAAAGAACTGTATGAACGAATTCGATTCAGTCTTCTTGTTAAAGGATTTCTTCATATTCTTGCAATGAATGTTCCCAATGAACGTTTAAGCACCACCTTCTACCGATGGCGGGGCACAAAAATTGGGAACAATGTAGGGATTGGGTATGGGGTTTTCATCGAGGAATCGCGCCCATATCTTGTAGAAATTGAGGATGACGTAAATATTGGCCCCATGACCGTGATTGTGGCCCATGATTCAAGCTTTCACTGCATAAATCCTGAAGTTCCCATACTTTTTGGAAGAGTAATTATCCGGAAAAAAGCGTATATCGGAGCAAAAGCGGTTATTCTGCCAGGTGTTACGATTGGGGAAGGTGCCATTGTTGCTGCGGGGGCGGTAGTTACAAAGGATGTCGCACCAGGTATTATTGTAGCAGGTGTACCGGCCAAACAAATCAATACGGTTGAAAAGGCGTTAAATCGGTTTGATGATCTGGATGCATTACGAAAAGAGATGGATTTAATAAAATCCTGCAAGCCCACGGAAAAAAATAAGGAGAACTGATGCAACGTAATCTTTCATTTTATACCCTGTTTTACGTGGGTTCACTTGTCCTCATGCGATTCTGTGGGATCATTACAAAAATTGTCCTCGCACGTGCGATAACTCCCTTTGAATACGGAATCATCACGCTCGTGGTGATTACCCTGCCTGCTATCTTCCAGCTGGCAACAAATTTCTGTTTTTTTGATATTCTGGGTCACGCAAGTGAAGGACGGAAATATTTTGGTTTTTCCCTGGTTTATGGCATATTTGCAACCGCTGGTGTGGGATTGGTCCTCTTTCTCTTTCCCGCTCAGATCTGTTCATTTCTGAATATACCAATAGATATGTACCCATTTCTCTTTTCAATGCTCATTGTGGTGTTAGTTTCGGTCACATTAAGCGTGGACATCATGGGGTTATTACGGGGAGAGAAAAAGCATTCACTTGCTGCTGCAATCTCCGCAGCACCGGGTGTATTGCGGCTGGGATTAATACTAATAGCTGTTTCTGTTTTGATGATAACTGATTTTGATATTTTATTTATTCTATTTGCAATCCCACCACTTATCGTCCTTCTTTTTGCTATCTTTAGAAAAGCAAAAACCGTTATTGGTTCCCTTCATTCAATCCAGATTCCATCCCGGAAAATACTGGTTTTCGGTTTTTCAGTCTATGTTATTGGTATCTGGATTACATTATGCCAGAATCTGAACAAAATCGTAATCAGCCATGATCTTGGCATTGAATATCAGGCCTTTTTTGATGTATCACTTACCCTGGCAGCGGTCATTACGTTCTTCTCATCGGCCCTCTATATGATATCAGTTCCCGAATCAACAGGAGTTAAGGATAAATCCCTCATTCTGACTCGTCGCGGAGGGCTAGGAGACATTGGCAGACTTCTCTTTGCTATGACCCTGTTCTGTGTGCTTATTCTGATATTTTATGCAAAAGAATTGATAATTCTCTTGTTCTCTGCTGATTATGCACCTGCAGGTGATTACGTCCTTCTCATCGCAGTTGGATACGTTTTCATCTTTATTCAGCAGTTTGTTGCCTATGTAAATGTTTCATTTTACGAAAAATCGACAAAACCATTTGTTTACATCACCGTGATTAGTTTGTTGGTATTCCCGTTCTTTAGCCATCTTTTAATTGGTTATTTTGGGTTTTTGGGAGCTTACCTGGCATTTATTGTCATTCTTGTCATTTATTGTCTTGCAACAATTCTTGTATCTCAGGACATCGAACCTCTCCGTGTACTCTTCCACAGAGTTGGGTATCTGATACTTTCTTTTGCGGTAGCATTTTTCTTGCTGTATTTCGGGCAAATGTCGTTAATACCTGGTGTTGTCGTGTCATCATTACTGTTTGGAGGTTTGATTTTTGCAACCCGGTACCTGGACCCTTCGATTATATTAGATTTAATTGGGAAATCGAAAAAAGATGATTGAAGAATACATTGAGAGAGGGATACCCCTCCCATGGATTTTGCGTTCAACGTTCCCCGATAATCAAGTAGACGACCCCGTAGGATCGCGTAGATTAGGTACAGAACATAAAGTGTCAAAAATTATAACCGAAATGAATAAAAAACTTTTTACAACACATATATATTTATTTAGAGAGGTAACGTTGAACCGTACACTATTGTATCATAACCGGGAGAAACATGAATAATAATTCAATCAGTAGCATCACTCCGCAAAAGGCTGCGAAGATATGGGTCATTCTCACGATAATTATCCTTTCCATCTATTTTGTGGTAACCTCCCTATCCTACTCAAAAGTTGATGCAATTAGTATCTGGGTACTGACCGGCATTTCAATGATATACTTCTCAACCAAAACCCAAAAATATCTTACAAAAAAAGAGCAGATTGCGGTAGTTTTGGTTGGAATTGGCATCTGTATATTCAGTTTTTTGAATATCCCTCTTGGTCTTGGCAATCCCCCATTTTCCATTGGCGAATTATCTCTTTTGCTTTCAGGAATCAGTATAATCGTTTTTGGACTGCTTGCATTCAGAACACTGATACTCCCATTATTCTTCCCAATCATTGCTGTCCTTGGATTTGAAATATACGAACTTTTCATTCGTAATGAGGACTGGCTGTTAGCACCCCTTATCCCCCCAACAATTACGCTTGCCACCGGTACCATCCGCCTGATGGGAATTGATGCAAGTGTGAGCGGGAATATTATCTCCTTCTTATCCATGTCCGGTGAAACAGTCCGACTTGCCGTGGTATCAGACTGTACCGGCATCTGGTCGCTTGGTACGTTCACTGTGGCATTCATCATTGTTCTGGCAACGTTTCCAGAGGCAATATCAAAGCGGGGAGTCCTTTTGATACTCATCGGATATATCGGGACCTATGCATCAAATATCGGAAGAATTGCAATTATTTCACTGAGTGGATATATATACGGGCCGATGGGGGTTGTAGAACAGGTTCATGTTCATACTGGTTGGATCTTATTTACTGCATGGATGGTCATATTCTGGTATTATTTCTTCACCCGCCATCTCGGATTATCGTTCATTGGTAAGAAAAAACAGAAAGAATAGATTGTATGGACAGGTGACGGTATCGGAAAATCCCTTTTTTAAAAAGTGTGCATCCCAACACGCATCTGAAATATTCCCCAAACAGATATTCCCATCATATGTTCAGGTATGGAGCCCATATCACGTTCGTCATACAGAAATGGCATTTCCTTTTATATCCATACAAAACGAATTATTCATAGCAATGTCAGGCACTTCCTGACAGTTGATAATACCGGGTGGTGGCAGAGAAATATGAAACTGGGTGTACTATTTTCCGGCGGCAAAGATTCCGTATATGCCACATACCGGGCCATGCAAAAAGAAGAGGTCTCCTGTCTGATCTCCCTCATATCTGAAAATGATGAGAGCTACATGTTTCATACGCCAAATATCCATCTCACGTCACTGCAGGCAGAGGCCATGGGTCTTCCCATACTTGAGTATACGACATCAGGAATTGAAGAAGAGGAACTGGAAGACCTGAAGCAGGCAGTATCCCTCGCGGTAAAGCAGTATGGTATCGAGGGCATTGTGACGGGAGCCGTACTCTCGGTATACCAGGCGGCCCGTATTCAGAAGATCTGTGATTACCTCGGTCTCTGGTGTTATAACCCGCTCTGGCATATTGACCAGGACTGGTACATGCAGACGCTCATTGATGAGGGTTTTGAAGTGATTATCTCCGGTGTTTTCTCTGCCCCCTTTGACGAAACCTGGCTCGGACGACATATCGATAATGAAGCACTCCGGCTTCTGCGACGCTATGCAGCAAAATATGGCATCACTCTCACCGGAGAGGGGGGAGAACTTGAAACTCTGGTGACGGATGCACCGTTTTTCAGGAAAAAAATTGTTGTAATGAAGGCAGAATCGCACTATGCAAATTATAACGGCCAATATCATATCCACGCCGCGGAAGTGGTAGATAAATGATCCTCCTCATAGATCTCTGTTATCGGCCGCATTCTCTTGGTGAGGATGAATTTGTTTATCCTATTGCAGATATCGTAAAGAATTGTGGGTACCAGCCCGAAACTTGTCATTTTACCGAATGGGAATCAGTATCCATGGATACGGTTGATGCCGTGATCCTCTGCGGAACACCGCTCAGAGACAACCAGTTTGCAGAAATGCCAGAATGCTTTGCATGGATCCCCAAATCACCCGTACCGGTTCTTGGAATAGGTGCAGGTATGCAGGCACTTATTCTTGCATATGGCGGCAGCATCGAAAAAAATCCTGAAATTGGAATGACGATCATTCGCGGCATGCCAATTAATGACCCGATATTCCGTGAGAACAAATGGGTTGCATATGAACTGCACCGGTTTAGCACCGTTCCCGGGAGTAATTTTATACCTCTTGCAGAATCTGATACCTGCGTTCAGGCGGTTCGGCATCAGACTCGCCCCGTGTATGGCGTCCTGTTTCACCCCGAAGTGCGCAATACATGGGTGGTGGAGCGGTTCCTTTCTGCCTATGTCCGTCATGACACGACACATTCTTGTGAGTAACCACATTACGCACGCATAAATAATCTGCCAATAGAAGGTTCAGTACAGATGAGACGATCTAATTCTGGAGGAGATATTCCTCCGCGGCGTGGGAGACCCCGTAAAAGAAGATTTCTCAATAAAGATTCACAGTACCGGTGCTTTGAGCCATGTTGTCATCCTGATGCTGAGGGGAGGATAAATGTACTTGAACCGGGGGAACTTGAAGCTCTCAGACTTGTTGATTTAATGGATTTTGATCAGGAGTCTGCAGCTGCCAAGATGGGAATTTCCCGGAAAACACTGTGGCGTGATCTCCACGAAGGTCGCAGAAAAGTTGTTGAAACTCTGGTTGAAGGCAAACGTCTTGAGATGGCAGGGTGTGCTGATTTAGACAAAAAAGGATGTGGCATCAAAAACCACGAGTGCAAATATATCGCCGCTATATCTGATGAGCAGAAGTCAGGGTAATAGCTTTTATATTTTTCCTCAGGCACGGGTAAGAAAGATATCTGCATAGTTCCGGGCAGTCTCTCCCCCAATTGTTGGTTTCAGACATTCAAGCCAGAGGAAAAATCCTGTCATCTGAGGAGTACGTTTACTTTCAACGCGGAAACCTCCTGATTTTCGGACAACGACTTTCAGATACTCTTTTTTATTTCGTGACCGGAGATAAATGACCGGTTCAAATTCCGGAATGTCCAGTGCAATAATAACTTTTGAAAAATCCTTTGAGATTTTTTCATAATCATACGACACTCCTTTTATAATTAGTTTTTTCCCTTCCCAGATTTCCTGTGACCCGGATTCATGAACTGCCCCCAGAAGCAGTTTTTTGGCAAGAGGCGGGAGTTCATCCTGTTCCTGAAACTCTTCAATGGGTCTGCCGGCATTAATTTCTGAAAGGATTCTGTCCCTTCGGTAGTCATGAACTTGCTTGTAATCAAAAGGTCGGCGTGGTTGAAGGTCTTTCACATCAATGAGCTTCGCATGGTTCAGTGGTTTCCGTGGAATACCTCTGGTTGAAGAACAGGTCAGAAGACGTTTCAGCGTTTCACAGGGTTTAGTGACGATCAGTATGCTCTCTGATTCGCGTATCAGCTTTTTAACGACAGAAGAACGGGAGATATCAACAGAGGAAAAAAGAACAAAGGGTACCGTAACCTGTCCATAGAGGTAGCCCAGAAGTTTCTTTTTATAATGAACCTCTGCTCTGAGTTCTTTCAGTTCGGTTCCGGATGTAACAACTTCAGCAAAACCTATTTTCCCGTCTCCGCCGACAAAGAGCATATCAACTTCCGCAATATCCTGACCGTTTCCGCGGATGTTTATATCTCCCCGGTTAGAAAAATACAGTCCATTCTGGCCAAATTTTACCGGAATTGAAGGAAATGGTGCATCCGCCCCTTTTCGGACGATGTACTGAAGACTGCTGGATTTGCGTGAAAATTCCAGCAGCAGCTCATACATCAGTGATTCGAACCATCGCCCTTCTGCAGCACGCATGGTTGAAATATCATCCGAAAAGAGTTGCTTCTTTTCGATCTTTTTCAGATGCCGGATTGCCCGCGTTGCCGTTGCTTTATCCGGACTACAGGATCTGAAGGATTCCTTTATCCACCTGAGAGTATTCATGATTAACCTTTTTGCCTAGGCAATGCGGAATACATTGTAACGATATTGATATTATTATCCGTGTTGCCTGACAGTATCTTTACCTGAATAGTATATTATTGTGGCGAATGTTTCAGGTTAAAAATAGTTCACGCAAAAATTATATCGAGCTATCCAAAGAAACCACCCGCACTATGCAATAGGAGTTTTGGACAGAGTATTCCCAGGTGATTTCAGAATCAGGATCTGCCGGGTCAGGCTTTTATGTATTCGCTGGGAGAATTTTCTGACAACCGTAAATTCCTTTTCCGCAAGAAGGTGGATGTCCACATGTGTCACAATAACACACCGTCCGCCCGGTTTGACGATTCTGCGTATTTCACGCAATGAATCCATGTAGAGCTGATCCATAGATTCGGCCATAATACACACTGAATGGCCATAGGGAAGATCAGTCACGACAGAATCGATAGAGTTGTCACATAGCGGGAGCTTTGTTGCATCCGCAAGAAAAAGATCCGCGTCCGAAAGATTTTTACGGCATCCCTCAATCATCATCGGGTCCATATCGCTCCCGATGATCTCCATTCCACAGAGTTTTGCCTCCAAAAGAACTCCGCCGGTTCCGCAGAACGGGTCATATATAGTATCCCCTGCTTCTGCCTGAGACAGATTTACCAGAGTACGAGCCGTTATCGGCATCATCACACCAGGATGAAAGAAGGGTCTTCGCATCGGATTTCTATACTGATAACTCCCTCTATCGATGTGAAGAATGACCCGGCCAAAATAACATTTAGTGCCCGTAATAATCGCCCGGTATTCTGTTTCTGGTGCATCCAGCGAGACGGGGCCTTTTATATTGTTACCAATGAGCCTCTCAAGCGTTAGCTGTGACATCTCAGGACGTGCATCCTCCATTTTCCGTACCCGTGCGGCAAACGTCTGTTCGGTGGTAATGGAGAGTGCCTTGAGCATCGCCGTGATACTGGCCTCATCTGCATCACACCTGCCCAGATATTCCATGACCGTATGTGCCATGGCAAGTTTGCTGCAGGCTTCAGGGTCGGGGCATTCAGCGATGGCCACCTGTGTTGCCTGTTCTTCAATGCAGGCGAAGGTTTCAACTTCTGCAAAAGGGAGTTCAGGATGCTCTCCAGAGAGCTCAAAGATACATTTCATATTCGGGTATTATTCTACTCCATCCAAAGAGATAATCCCTTTGGAATGGATACTGGAAGGCGTATCTGAATGTATACAGCCGTGAATGTATGAAAAAAGATATTCGGGATTATTTCATTTTGTCTTTCAGATCCTTAAAAAATCCCTTTGAACCCTGCCCTGATTCTTTCTTTCCTTCCAGTTCCAGAATCTTTTCATAGAGTTCTCTCTCCTGTGCACCCGGACGTTTTGGAATGACTATCTTCATTCTGACAAGCAGGTCTCCCGGTCTGCCGCGTCGGCGAACACCTTCTCCCGGAATCTTGAGTGCCACATTATTCTGAATACCGGCAGGCACTTTCAGATCAATCTTTCTGCCGTCGATTGATGTAATCGTGATCGATGACCCAATCACCGCCTGTGCTGGAGAAATGTCTGCGGATGTCTCAAGATTATCTCCGATACGGTCAAACTGAGGATTCGGGACAACGTGCATCTCAATATAGAGGTCACCATTCGGAGCGCCTGCATCTCCTGCTTCACCGTATCCTTCCATCCTCAAACGGTTACCGCTGTCAACACCTGCAGGAATATTGATGGTAATTGTCCTCTTCACCCGTGAGTGACCGCTGCCATTGCATGTTTTGCAGCGTTCCTCAGGAATCCGGCCGGATCCACTGCATTGTGAACAGGTTGCCATGCTGACAAACTGGCCGAACGGGGTATTATTTGCCCGACGTTCCTGACCGCTTCCCCCACACCGGGGGCAGACATTCGTCTTTTTCGTTGCACTGCCTGTTCCGTCACATGTCGTACAGGGTTCATTATGCATCACATCAATGTCCCTGTCGACACCAAAGACGGCATCCTGGAGGCTGATTTGGATACGCATTAAGAGATCAGACCCACGCTGAGGGCCACGGGAACCCCGTGAACCCCCGCCGAAGAATGAATCAAAGATATCGCCGAATCCACCGAAGTCTGCATTGAATCCACCCGATCCATAGCCTCCGCCCTGGTATGAGCCTTTTGACGCACTGGTATAGGTATCATGGCCCATCTGGTCATATTGGGCCCGTTTCTGAGTGTCAGAGAGGACACTGTAGGCCTCATTGATATCCTTGAATTTCTCCTCTGCGCCCTCCTCCTTGTTAATGTCCGGGTGAAATTTCTTTGTCAGACTCCGGTATGCACGTTTTAGTTCCTTTTCATCGGCATTACGCGGAACATTAAGGATGTCATAGTAATCTTTCCCGGACATCCTGCTCACTCTTTCTTATCTTCGTGGACTTCATAATCTGCAT
>CAZBYH010000012.1:10777-19904 GCA_964496155.1 uncultured Methanoculleus sp. | reverse complement strand
AAATTGATCAGATATCCGGAGCAATTTTTGCTAAAAATCCATATAACAGTGAATTTTCCGGGAGAGTGGCATTTCTTGACGCTAATATACTGACTCGGACAGTCACCGGCGACCGGTGTGAATTTATCGGGCGCAATGGATCGCTCGACAAGCCTGCAGCGATGGAGCAGGTCAGACTCTCAGATAAAGTCGGAGCCGGCCATGATCCGTGTGCTGCAATGCAGGTCCCCTGTGAACTTGCTGACGGAGAAGAACGCGAGATTATCTTTACGCTTGGTGTCGGTCGGAATAATGATGATGCACGAATGCTTGTCTTAAAAAACCGGGGAGTAGAACCTGCACGTACAACGCTTGCGGCAGTTAAGGAATACTGGAGCCAGACGCTTGGTGCAGTTACCGTTACAACTCCTGACCGCTCGGTGGATCTGCTCGTCAACGGGTGGCTTTTATACCAGACCATTGCTTCCCGGCTTTGGGCACGTTCCGGGTATTACCAGTCAGGAGGGGCGTTTGGATTTCGGGATCAGCTACAGGATGTGATGGCACTCATCCACTCCCAACCAGAACTGACGAGAAAACAACTCCTCCTCTGTTCAGGACACCAGTTTGTTGAAGGTGATGTCCAGCACTGGTGGCACCCGCCATTGAACAGAGGAGTACGAACCCATTGCTCTGACGACTACCTATGGCTTCCGTTTGCTACCTGCAGATATGTGCTCAGCACCCACGATACCGGAGTACTGGATGAAAAGATTCCGTATCTCGAAGGGCGAAAACTGCTCCCTGAGGAAGACTCGTACTATGATCTGCCGTGCCAGTCAGCAACGTCCGGAACCTTATATGAGCACTGCACCCGGGCGATACGGTTTGGACTGAAATTCGGAAAGCATGGTCTGCCTCTGATGGGGACCGGCGACTGGAACGACGGGATGAATCTTGTCGGTGCAGAGGGTAAGGGAGAGAGTGTATGGCTGGGATTTTTCCTCGTAGATATCCTGAGCCAATTCCGTGAGATTGCAGAGCTTCACCATGATCCCCCGTTTGCAGAGTTCTGCAGAGTGAACGCTGAGCAGTTACGCGAAAGTCTAAAGCAACATGGATGGGACGGAGGGTGGTTCCGTCGTGCGTATTTCGATTCAGGTCAACCACTTGGCTCTTCGGTAAATGCTGAATGTAAGATCGATTCTATTGCCCAGAGTTGGGCGGTTCTCTCGGGATTCGCTTCAGACGAACAGGGAGTAACTGCGATGGATGCAGTCAGGGAGCACCTTGTCCTACAAGATGCCCGGCTGATCACCCTTTTCGCTCCGCCATTTGATGTTGCGCCGGTAGATCCGGGTTACATCAAGGGATATCCCCCGGGTATCCGCGAAAACGGAGGGCAATATACCCATGCTGCCGTCTGGGTTCTGATGGCTTATGCAGCTCTGAAGGATCCTCAGCAGGCGTGGGATCTGTTGCCGTTCCTAAATCCAATTCACCATAGCAGGACGTCTAAGGATGTCAGGAAGTACAGGGTCGAGCCGTATGTTATTGCGTCAGACATCTATGCTGCCCCTCCTCATACCGGACGGGGCGGCTGGACATGGTATACGGGGGCAGCAGGATGGATGTATATGCTTATCCTCGAATCACTCCTCGGATTACGGTTATCGGGGAATCTAATCTGGTTTGAACCCTGTATCCCGGTGTCATGGAAATCATACCAGATTGATTATCGATACCGGTCCACACTGTATCATATCGAGGTGCAGAATTCCGCTACGGGATCTGGTGTCAGATCGGTTGTCGTTGATGGAATTGATCAGGCTGACAGGAATATTCATCTGGTAGATGATCGGGAAGATCACCATGTTGTGGTAATACTTGGGGTGTGAGGCGAATCATGAGTAAATTGGATATTGTCAATGGTGTCACCCCTGATTCCCGATGCCGACTCTTCTACGGGTAATCTTATGTCCTCACGCATCCCCGAGGGCTGCGATACCGGGAAGAATTTCGCCTGCAAGGAAATGGAGGGATGCACCTCCCCCGGTAGAGACGTGACTCATCCGATCCGCGAACCCGAGAGCGGTCACGATGGCGGTAGTAGATCCGCCTCCAATAACAGTTACTGCATCCAGTTTTGCAAGCGACTCTGCAATTGTGCGCGTACCATGGGAGAATTCGGGGATCTCGTAAACTCCCATAGGGCCGTTCCAGAATACCGTCTGACACGCACTCAGCTCCCGGGCAAACAGGGCAATCGTCTCCGGTCCGATATCCACGATGGTAGTATGATCCGGAATCGTTGACACAGCAACAATCCGCGAACCAGAACTCACGTGGGCCTTTGGCGCTACCAGAACATCGAGTGGCAGGATTACCCTGACACCGGAGGCTTCGGCCTTTCTCAAAAGCCTGTTCACGTACTCCAGTCTCTCCTGTTCGACAGGAGAGTTCCCGACCGAGATGCCCCTGGCCGCAAGAAAGCTTGCGGCCACTCCCCCACCGATGAAGAGCATATTGACCTTTGGAATAATATTTTCAAGGACGTTCAATTTCCCGCTTACCTTTGCACCCCCAACGATCGCAGCAAAGGGCCGCCCGGGATTCTCGAGGAGTCCCCCAAGCATCGCCAACTCCCGTTCGAGAAGAAGACCGGCGAAGGCGGGCAGAAACCGGGTTACCCCGACGATCGATGCATGCCTGCGATGGCACGCCCCAAACGCATCGTTGACATAGATATCCGCGAGCCGGGCAAGGGATGCGGCGAATGCAGGGTCGTCATCCTCCTCCCCTTGATGGAACCGGAGATTCTCAAGAATCACAATATCCCCGTCATGCATCGCAGATACTGAGGCCTCGACTTCGGGACCAATGCAGTCCCGGAGCGCCCGCACCTTCATCCCAAGCAAATAGGAAAGCCGGTCCGCGACCGGCGTAAGTCTGAGATCTTCGACCACGTGCCCTTTCGGACGGCCAAGATGAGAGCAGAGGATGATCCGGGCACCCTGCCCGACAAGAAGATGGATTGTCTGGAGACAGGATCTGATACGGGAGTCGTCCTCTATCTCCCCAGTGTCCTGTAACGGTACATTGAAGTCCACCCGGACAAGGACGCGTCTCCCTGCAGCATCAATCTCCCTGATCGTCTTTTTCTTCATGTAATGATTCCTGGTCCGGACCGCAGACCCTTGGATATAGCTTCATCACCCCGGAACAAATAAATAATTCGGTCGGGCCGCACCCTCTGGTTCCCGGAAAAATCTTCTGTAACAAAACCGGAAATACGACATACCGGGCTTTGACACAAACCCAAAAGTACTTTATCCAATATAAAACTGAAATTGATTTTAAAACAGCATGAACGCTCGTCAACCGTCTTCATATCCAACAAATCATATGGACAATGAGGGGATATTCACAGCGACTATACGATTGCAGCAGTCATCCCCGACAGGATTTCCCATCACTGCATCACGTTTAACATGAAAGGTGAGAGCTATCGGATGAAGAACAGAAATCGCATTAGAATTGTTCCAACGCTGATACAACCCGTTGAAAAAAGATGAGACTACAGAAAAAATCATAAATAAAGCGTGGGAAATTTTATTTTGCCACTCCTGGGGAAAATTACGTTGCCATTGACATCTCCCCCTGCTATCTACATAGGGGAAAATCATTCACATCCCACCAAATCTTCATCCGGTGGGAATGGCCAGGCACCGTAACTGTATCCCCGTCATGCTCAAGGGATCGCATGATATACTCCCTGAGAATCTCTTCCTGCTCAGGCGTTGTGACACAGTGCCGTGGTTTAAAGTATTCTAAGGCCTCGTCTTCGGTATCAAACCGGTAGATATGTTCATAGACAAAATGCTCGACATGCGGATAGATGTCCATCGCATAGAGGATGTTGAAGATGGCATCGGACTTCGGTGAAGAGACATATTCAGTCCCATGAAGTTTCGGCCAGAGGTCTTGTGCCATCGTCTCCCAGGACGCCTCTCCGGCAAACCAGAAGATGTAGACATATTGTGAAGAAGCCACACACATCTTTTCTATCGCATCTTTCATGTCGGGGACATCAAGGGAGAAGGATGCAAAGACGACATCATAGGGGCCGGAGAGATCTCGTGCCACATCCACATCCTCCCAGCGTTTCTTTACGCAGTCCACATTTTCAATCGCTTCATCTTTCAGGTTCTCCAGCAGCACGGAAAACATACCTTCAGATGGTTCAACCGCGGTCACATGCCTGACCTGCCGGGCAATGGGTATCGTAATGGCACCGGGCCCTGCACCCACATCACAGACCCGTGATTCAGGCGTCAGGGTAAGCATTGCGATTGTCCGGTTGACCCGTTCGCCGTTCTTTTCATACGACATCCGGTAGAATTTGCGGGCCGCGTCCTGTTCGTCCCACATGCTGGCGTTGTCCTTCCGTTTGTTTACTTCATGGTTCTTCTGCCACTGCTCTGTCCAGCATTCGTTCCAGTCGATAGGTGTCTGTGTCATATATGCTCCTTTCAATATTTCCAGAGGTGATATCTCCGGGGGTCGTATCTCCGGAGGTGTTCTCGGTACATTTCACCGGGGGGTACCGGTTTCCCATTCCGGATGCATGATTCTGCATTTCCGGGGGCCCGGAACCAGTGGTATACAGAAAACAATAATTGTTCAAAATATGTGTGACCTTTTATCTGATAAATAGAACGATATGAATCGTCGCATGTCTGACCGACGGACACTCTTTGGATCGTATCCATGAATTTATCTCAGGAATGCCGGTTATCGTGCGTAGATATGCTTTCCTGACGCCAACCACTACTATTTTGCCCTCATGGTCAGAAATAGTATGTACGGAGCAGAACCTGTGATCATACTTGATGAACCCTATGTGTCCCGTTACCTGAAAGAGACTATAATCACAAGCCATATGTCTGTGCTCAGAAATGAGACCTCGATACAGCAGGGTTTTCCGGACGACGTGGTTCTTCTAAACAATGCGGCATGGATTGCGCTCTTCAGAGATAATCCGGAACAGAAACTCTACAGCAATTCAGAACATGCCCTTCAGTGGATTGCCGATAATCTGACATGTACCGGACTGCCGGAAAAGATTGCCCTCTTCAAGGATAAGGCGGCATTCCGTCGTATCCTCATGCCGCTCTTTCCGGATTTTTTCTTCTGTGAAGTGGCAGCAGAAGACCTCGAAAATCTTGATATACGTGACATTCCAAAACCCTTCATCATCAAACCGTCCGTCGGTTTCTTTAGCGCAGGGGTACATTTGGTTGCCTCGGATGCAGACTGGGAAGAGGTACTTCAGTCACTGAAAACAGAGATGAAAGAACACTCCTCTCTCTTTCCTCCACAGGTATACAACTCAGCGACGTGGATTATCGAGGAGTATATTCCGGGAACAGAGATCGCCGTTGATGCCTTTTTTACCGCAGCAGGTGAGCCGGTTGTCCTCAATATCCTCTCTCATATCTTCTCGTCTGACGCAGATGTAGACGACAAGGTCTATCTGACGTCCAAAACGATTGTCAAAAAATACCTTTCGCCAGTGACGACTCTTCTCCGTCAGATTCAGACGCTCACCGGCATCAGGAATTTTCCCCTTCATATTGAACTACGAATAGCTGTTGACGGGCGTGTCATGCCCATTGAAGTGAACCCGATGCGGTTTGCCGGCTGGTGTACAACAGATATCGCCGCGTATGCGTATGGCATCAATGTATACCAAGCGTATTTCGAAGAGAATGCGCCGGATTGGGAATCAATTCTCGCAGATGACACTGGTGATGTGTATGCCCTTCTCGTGGTAAAGCCTCCTCCAGACATCCCTTCTAAGTCAATCACCGACTTTAACTATGTAGGATTTGTGAGAGGATTTGCCGAACCCTTAGAGATGCGTCCGGTGGACTTCACCTCCTACTCAGTATTCGGCTTTTTCTTTGTAAAACTGGCAGGCGGAGACCTGAGGGAAATAACCGCATTTCTGCAGTCGGATCTGCGGGAATACATCGGTATCCGATAAAGCTCACCAGCAAATTTCCGCCCAGGAAATGAAGAAAAAGGAAAAGGGAGAAGATAAGGGAAAGGAAAGGAGTTCAGTGCTGCCGGGGTCACCCCCATATTATCCCCGGTTTCCCTATCTCATACGACTATATCTCAGAGGGAATGGGAATCACCTTCTCATCTGCTGCCTTCTCACAAATGAGCCCGACCACGATAGAAAATAGCATCAGGTATGCCGTGAGCACCACAGTAAAGAGTCCTCCGAAGTAAAAGATCATCAGGGGGATAAACTGAAGTTTTACCGACCGCATATAGAGAAATACGCCTGCAAAAGCAGTTCTCATACCTTTTTTCCGGAATTCAGCGAGCATTGCATACCACACGTAGATGGGGCCTGTGGCAATGATACCTCCAACGATTGCCAGGAACCATCCCTTTACTCCGGAATCTGACCCAAGATGCTTTGCAATCGTGGCCGGTCTGACAAAGAGATCGACCAGAAACATCAAACCAAAAACCAGCACCATTACAGGGATAATTTGCCGGAGAATCGTTACAAAGGCCCCCAATGCACGAGTGACGATGCTACTATCCATCACAGCAACAATGCAGTAAATGCCCACGACAAACCCGAGAAAGATGAGGGGGAACGCTGATTGGCTCTCGTTTTTTCGGTTCTCCTTTATCTCTCCTTCCCCCTGTTTCTGGTTCATATGAGACCTCCGAGGAGAGAGAGCGTACCTTCTGTCAGTATGGCAATGATTACTGCAACGACGAATCCGCTGAGATTGCGGGCCACCGCAAATCGTTTTCCGAGGATATCTGCCTCCATCGGTAGCTGAATGGCGCTTACGGTGACCCAGGCCACAATGAATGCGGTCACTGCGGCAAGGCTGATGCCGATATTCAGGAGTTCTCCCCCGATAACATAGCTGGTGATTGGGTTTCCGGCAGCAATACTTCCGATGCCTGCACCTAAAATCGGATCAATAACCGGATGGCCAGAGAAGACTCTCCCATACCACTCCGGAGATATGATCGTCAGAAGAAGGCTCACCAAAAGCAGGATCCCGAGTATCTGTGGCAGTACCTGTAGCATGGAACGTAAGGTTTTCTGCGCACTGGCCCGTATGTCCATATTCATTCATATTTTCGGAAGATGGGATTAAATGTTGGAGTTAAATGTTCACGCATGATCCCATTGTGACACGGATAAATCAAATGTTCCGACGATAAACCGATGCACAGAAACGGTGATGTCCAAAGATCATACTACCGGAATGGAGGATGGCGAGACCGGTGCGGCACCCTCCAAAAAAATAAACGCCCTGTATCTACCAGACTTCCGGAAATGCCATGCCGGTAAACATGTCTTCAAGCTTTGCTTTGTGCTCTCCTTCCATGTTCGCAAGATTTTCGAATAATTTCTTCTGTTCCGAGTCTGTACTCAAGTTCGCGAGTTCCCGGTACATATTCCGTGACTGCTCCTCCTTTTTGATAGCAAGGGTGATGCCTTCGATTGGTTTCATATCTACAGTCAGTTGAGGAGCGTCAAGGATCTCTGAAATCTTGTAGTCCCGTGCTTCATCAAAGTGAAGTGACGCAACTGGCTGCGTAAGGAAATTTTCCAGTGTTTCCCGGTGTCCCTGTTCTTCCTTGGCAAGATCCCCAAATATTTTCTTCATGATCTTGTCAGCTGTGCGTTTCTCAATTCCCCGGTAAAATGTGTATGATTCTACTTCCTTTGCGATAGCATCTGACAGGATTTTGCGATATTCTTCTTTTTTCATATATTATCCCCCCTCTGAGGATGGAGGTACTAGTGCAAATGAGAGATATAAATGAGTGCCCGGCAAGGCCTGTCAGACGGCTGAATTTGGGGATTTGCAATACGAGATACCTCTGTCCCTTTTTCTGGCTCACCGTTATTCCGAGAGGTGAGGATAACAATTATCACTATCTTTGATGACCAACCTCCTTTGGTGCCTTTAGATGGAGAAATAATTATTTCAACATGCCCTCAGCATTCAGGATCCATGGTTTATTGATCGCATCGAATTTGATCCCAAGGAAAAACGTCTTGATCTTTGGATTGATTTTATCCCGGGTTCTGAATTTGAATGCCCCGAATGCAACAGAACTGAGTGTACGGCATATGATACATCAGAAAAAACCTGGCGTCATTTGAATTTTTTTCAGTATCAGTGCCATATTCACTGCCGGGTACCCCGGGTTGAATGCGAAGCATGTGGGATTCACCCGGTAAATGTTCCATGGGAAAGAAAAGAGAGTGGATTTGCCCTTCTTATGGACTGAAATGATCGTCTTAATGGCACAGAACATATCCGTTTCACCCATTCGGCTGATACCGGATCCTTACGGTAGAGTATTTGCTTTGGTGTGATGATACACCCGTCTGAGGGGGTGGCGTCACTCAATATGGCCTGCAAGGTGGAAGATACTATACAACAGTAATCACCTTTTTGTCCATAGTTCCATTAACGATGGGAAAAAATAGCAACTTTACCGTAGCGCATTCATAAGGGGAAAGACAGCAAATATACCCATAATGAGTTACCTCGAAGAGATCTCCCTGAAAGGCCGGGATGCAAACCCCTTCTTCCGGATGATGGGAATTGACATCGTTTCCTATGCGGAAGGGCGGGCAGTCCTCACGATGGACGTCCGGCCCGACATGATGAACGGCGACGGATGGCTGCAGGGCGGCGTTTATACCGCCCTTGCCGACGAGGCGATGGCCCTCGCCCTCTTCACCGTCCTGAAGGATAACGAGATCATCGCGACCATCAGTGAGTCCACGTCATTCTATCGTGGAGTACAGGACGGAACCATCGTTGCCGAGGGCACGGTTATCCGGAAGGGCAGAAAAGTTGCATTCACGAAAGGCGTGGTCAAACGGCCGAAAGAAACGGGCGTTGTCCTTGCTGAGTCCTCTGCATCCTTTGCGGTGATCGCTCAGGAGTGATCCCGGTGCAATAACTATCTGGTACACCAAACATCCCTTTTTTCCGTATCCACTGATTTTTACGCAATTTACCAGGATTTCAGCATGATTCCCATGCCTTCCATCATCCCATCATCCCATCATCCCATCATC
>CAZBYH010000012.1:0-10677 GCA_964496155.1 uncultured Methanoculleus sp. | reverse complement strand
TTTCAGCATGATTCCCATGCCTTCCATCATCCCATCATCCCATCATCCCATCATCCCATCATCCCATCATCTCAACGCCGGATAAAGAACCAAACCAGTCCGGCAAGGGAACCTTCCGCCACATCCCCAAAACACCCCTTCCAAAAAGCCAATTCCTCAATCATCTTTATCCCATTATAACCTGTAATTAGCAGTGTAGTAATGGAAGTATTAGCTCTTGGATGGATTCTGATCTCAATCGGAGTCATGCTGCTCTTAATAGAGGCTTTCAGCCCTGGGTTTTTCCTTGCAGTGCCCGGCACCACACTCATCATCATCGGTGCCGTCTCCCTGCTCTTCCCGGAGATCTTCAGTTCGACATGGATCATTCTGATCGGCATTGTAACCTCCCTCATTGCCGCAGGCGGCACGGTATGGGTGTATGCACGGATAACTCCGGACCAGGCCCCTTCCACAGTCAGTAAGGACTCACTTGTCGGAAAGACGGGCATTGTAACATCCACCGTGGAAAAGGACACCATCAAAGGAAAAGTCGTCATCGGTAATGTGGACTGGAGTGCACGGTCTGAGGGCGGCAGTATCGCAGTTGGAAAAAAAGTACGCGTCGTGGAATCCGTAGGGGTGCACGTCGTGGTTGAGGAGATATAAAAAAATGGCAATATTGGGACTGGGAGACACCCTCTTTACCGTCATACTCGTGCTCGCAATCATTCTCATCTTTGCAAGAGGTGTCGTGATTGTGCAGCCGTATCAGCAGGCGCTTGAAATACGACTGGGCCAGTACAGGGGCCCGCTGAACCCGGGATTCCGGTGGGTGATTCCCTTCATCACCGATATCATCAAGGTTGACCTGAGAACACAGGTGATGGACGTACCCCGTCAGGAGGTCATCACCAAGGATAACTCACCCACAAACGTGGACGCCATCGTCTACGTGCGGGTGATCGACCCGGAGAAGTCCGCATTTGAGGTAGCCAACTTCCGGATGGCCACCGTAGCCCTCGCCCAGACAACGCTGCGTGGTGTTATCGGAGACATGGAACTCGATGAGGTCCTCTATAACCGGGATCTGATAAACACCCGTCTGCGTGACATTCTCGACCGCGAAACCGACCAGTGGGGAGTAAAGGTCGAGCGCGTGGAAATAAAAGAGGTCGACCCGGTCGGCGCGGTCAAGCAGGCAATGACCGAACAGACGGCGGCAGAACGTGAACGCCGTGCCGCAATTCTCCGTGCAGACGGTGAGAAACGAGCAGCCATCCTCAGCGCGGAAGGAAAGCGCCAGTCGATGATCCTCGAAGCTGAGGGTGATCGTCAGAGTAAGATTCTCCGGGCAGAGGGTGACCGGAAATCCCGTATCCTGCAGGCACAGGGTGAGGGGCAGGGTCTGCGTATCCTCGCTCTCGGTTCGCGGGCACTGGACCGGAAGGCGATCACCGTGCTCTCGCTGGATGCCCTCAAGCAGATGGCAGACGGCCAGGCAACGAAGATCATCTTCCCGTTCGAACTATCCAGTCTCATAAAACAGAGTGCAAGATTCCTCGGCGAAGAGGCGGAAATGCTCGTCGACGAGGACTGGAAGGATGTTATGCTGGACGAATCCATCCTTGGAAAGTCTCCGTCAGACGAGAACATCGATGATACCAAAGAATATATAAAGGAGATCGAAAAGAAGATCCAGACGCTGGAAGACCCGACCACACCGGTAGATCTGGAATCATCCATCAAACCGCCGAACCTCGGCAAAGAATAACCCTTTTTTTATCCATTTTCCCGGAAGACGGAAGAGAAACCGGAAAACAAATTCTTCGTCCGGCGGACACACTCACACGCGCCGCACCTGTGGATTTGCACCCATTCAATGACCCTCCCGAAAGCCCATTGTGCATGCCGCCCCGCCATCAGTAACCTCAATGATAAAGTGAGGGTACATGCAATAATATAGACAAGGAGTATCAGTCGGCGCCATACACTCCGGTCGGGAAGGGAATATCAGGTGAAATATATTGTTGTAACAGGCGGTGTGATGAGTGGCCTTGGAAAAGGTATCACCACCGCATCCATTGGCCGTCTGCTAAAGAATCGTGGGTATGCGGTAACCGCGGTCAAAATTGACCCATACCTGAATATTGACGCAGGTACGATGAATCCGGGTCAGCACGGTGAGGTATACGTCCTCTCAGATGGTGCAGAAGTTGACCTTGACCTTGGCAATTATGAGCGGTTCTTAGATATTGAGCTCACGTCCGCCCATAACATAACCACAGGAAAGGTCTACCGGGAAGTCATCGAAAAGGAGCGGCGGGGAGATTATCTGGGCGCAACGGTACAGATTATTCCGCACATCACCGCTCAGATCCGGGAATTCATCGCAGCAGCAGCCAAACTAGAGGTCATACCGGGTGAAGTACCGGAGATCTGTCTGGTTGAGGTCGGGGGCACCGTCGGTGATATCGAGAGCATGCCATTTCTGGAGGCGGTCCGCGAGATGCGCGCCGAACTCCCGAAAGAGGATATGGCCCTCGTGCATGTCACTCTGGTCCCCGCAGACAATATGGGCGACCACAAGACGAAACCGACCCAGCACTCGGTGAAAGCCCTGCGGGAACTGGGACTGCAGCCGGATGTCATCGTTGGCAGAAGTGACTGCATCATGAGCGCCGCAACGAAGAGAAAGATCTCCGCCTTCACTGATGTGTCCGTAAAGGCGGTAATCAGTGCGATTACCGCCCCCGACATCTATCTGGTACCGATGGAGATGGAAAAAGAAGGGCTTGCAGAGGTGATCACCGAACAGCTGCACCTGAAAGCACGGGAACCGGAAAACAGCTGGTACACCCTGATCAGCCGGGAGAGAACGGCCCGCGTGACCATTGCCATCGTGAGTAAATACGGTATCGAGGATGTCTATATCTCCATTAAGGAGTCACTGAAGCATGCAGGATTCTCCCTTTCAACCGAAGTGGATATCCGATGGCTGGATGCAGAGACATTCTCCTGCAGTGAACTCGCAGACGTTGACGGCGTACTTGTGCCCGGCGGATTTGGCAACCGGGGTATTGAAGGGAAAATACGGGCCATCGAATACGCCCGAACCCACAAAAAGCCCTATCTCGGCCTCTGCCTCGGATTCCAGCTTGCCGTCATCGAATATGCCCGCAATGTCGTTGGTATATCTGACGCAACAAGTGAGGAGATGGGGCCCGGCTCCCATGTCATCGCTATTCTTCCGGAACAGGAAGAGGTGGAGAACATGGGTGGCACGATGCGCCTCGGAAACTGCACGGCAGAACTTCGCAGAGGGACACGGGTGCATGCCCTCTATGGCACCGACACCATCACCGAACGGCACCGCCACCGTTACGAAGTAAAACCCGAATATATCGAACGTTTAGAAGAGGCAGGACTCATCTTCTCCGGCAGATGCGGCCCGCGGATGGAGGTATGTGAACTGAGTCAGGAGGCATTCTTCCTTGCAACACAATTTCACCCCGAATTCAAATCAACTCCAACTCACCCCTCGCCCCCCTATGTCGGCTTTGTGCAGGCATGCCGGAAACAAAAATTACAGAATAAGGTGTAGATAATCATGGTGAACGCAAAAGAATTTATCGAGAAAGCAATCGCAGACATCCGCCGGCAGACCGGCGATGACTACGTGGTCATGGCCCTCTCGGGTGGCGTTGACAGTTCGGTCTGTGCAGAACTTGCAAAACGAGCCATCGGAGACCACCTCATTCCCATCTATGTGAATACCGGGTTGATGCGAAAAGGGGAGAACGACAGGGTTCGCGAACTCTTTAAGGACATCAACCTGAAGATGGTTGATGCGTCAGAAGAGTTTATCCCGGCCCTGAAAGGTGTCACCGACCCCGAACAGAAGCGCAAGATCATCGGCGAAAAGTTCATCCGCATATTTGAGCGTGAAGCACGCGACACAAAGGCTGCCTACCTGCTGCAGGGAACCATCTACCCTGACATTATCGAGAGTGAAGGGGGCATCAAAAGCCACCACAACGTTGGCGGCCTGCCGGTTGATATTGACTTCAAAGGTGTCATCGAACCGCTCGTTGACCTCTATAAAGATGAGGTCAGGGAAATTGCAGGCGCACTTGCCCTGCCTGCTGAGATCCAGCACCGGATGCCCTTCCCCGGGCCAGGCCTTGCCGTCCGCTGTGTGGGCGAGGTGACCGTAGAGAAGATTGCCATCGTTCGTGAAGCAAACGCCATTGCTGAAGAGGAGCTGGTAGAACAATTCTCACCGTGGCAGTGCTTTGCAGCAGTCATCGGCCTTGGTACCGGCATGAAAGGGGACGCCCGCCTCTATGGGTGGATTGTCGCCGTCCGTGCGGTGCATTCCCGTGATGCAATGACCGCAGAACCGGTTGAAGTTCCATGGGAGAATCTGCACCGCATCGCATCGCGGATAACCGCTGAAGTTCCGGGTGTTTCCCGGGTGGTCTATGATATCACTCCAAAACCCCCGGCAACCATAGAATACGAGTGAAGATAATAGTAAAAAAGAGACTTGAGAGGAAGAGAGAATAATGATACAGAAAGAATACCGGGAAATGGGTGAAAAATACATGATGCGCAACTTTAGCCGTGATCTGATGATCACACGCGGCAAAGGGGCACGGGTGTGGGACGATAACGGAAATGAATACATTGACTGTGTGGCAGGCATTGCTGTCTGTTCCACCGGTCACTGCCACCCGAGAGTATCAGATGCCATCTGCCGCCAGGCAAATGAGCTCATCCATATCTCAAACCTCTTCTACATCCCCGGACAGGCAGAACTTGCCAAACGGATTGCAGAGAAGGCAGGTATCAAAGGCGGACGGGTCTTCTTCTCCAATTCAGGGACAGAGGCCGTTGAGGCTGCCATTAAACTGGCCCGTGTTCGAACCGGAAAAAAACGGTTCATCGCGTTTAAATCCGGATTCCACGGCCGCACATGCGGTTCACTCTCCCTGACATACAAAGAGGCCTACCGGCTCCCCTTCTCCCCTCTCCCGTATGAGTGTGAGTTCATCGAATACGGTGACATTGAGGGCCTGAAGGCAGCCATTGATGAAACAATAGCAGCCGTCATCACCGAACCGGTGCAGGGTGAAGCAGGTGTCATCCTCCCACCCGAAGGATTCCTTGAGGAAGTCCGCAGAATCTGTACCGAAAACGATGCGCTCCTTATCATTGACGAGGTGCAGACCGGATTCGGACGGACGGGAAAATGGTTCGGCTTCCAGCATACGGATATCGAGCCTGACATCATCACGATGGCAAAGGGCATCGCCTCCGGGTTCCCCATGGGCGGCATCGTCGCACGTGAGGGACTGGAGTTTCTCCCCGGCGAGCACGGCGGTACGTTCAACGGTGGCCCGCTTGCCTGTGCAGCAGCACACGCCACCCTCGATGTCCTTGAGGGTATCATTGATGACATCGAACGCAGAGGGAAACGCTTCCGTGATGGACTCGCTGCCCACAATCCCCGCCAGCGGGGTCTGATGGTCGGCATCACCCTTGGTGATCGTTGTGCAGCGGTGAAAGATTACTGTGAGAAACACGGGGTGCTCGTCAACTGCACCAGCGGAAACCTCCGCCTCATCCCGCCGCTCGTCATTACAGATGTTGATATTGACCAGGCAATCAGGGTTATTAATGAAGCACTTGATTCGTGAGGCATTCTTAGAGGAGGGATATGTCTTTGCGACAGGGGCAGCGGATATCGCCCATGAAGCGGGGCACACCCGCCCGGCACGTCTGGCGAGCAATGAAAATCCGTTTCCCCCGTCACCAAAGGCAATCCGGGCAGCAACAGATGCATTGCCCAACGCAAACCGTTACCCGGATGAGACAAACCGTGAGTTCATCGCTGCACTAAAAAAGCGGCACGGTGACTACCGGTTTGTGGCAAGCGTCGGCATGGACGGCATCATTGACACTGTCATTCGCACGCTTATTTCAGACGGGGATAGGGTGGCAGTGGCAACACCCACCTACTCCTACTATGGGCTTGCCGTCCGGGCACAGGGAGGGGTCACCGTATCTGTTCCCCGAAATGAAAACTTCTCTGTTGACCCGGACGTGTTCTGCAGGGACGCGAAAGAGACGAAACTTGCCTTTCTCTGCACCCCGAACAATCCGACCGGCACCACAGAGACAACAGAGACTATCGCCCACATCTGCGAGAACTATGAAGGAATTCTCTTCCTTGACTGCGCCTACATCGAGTTTGACGGAACAGATTACCGCCCCCTGATGAAGCGGTTTAGTAACCTCATCATCGGGAGGACAATGTCCAAGGCGTATTCGCTTGCGGGTCTGCGTGTCGGATACGCCTTTGTGCCGGAATGGTACGAGCCCTTCTACCACAGGGCGGCAACCCCCTTCACCCTCAACATGGTCTCGCAAGCCGCTGCCGCAGCAGCTCTGAGGGATACCGTGCATGTAAAGACAATTGTATCGGTCGTTCAGGAATGGCGAAGACGTTTCATCGATGAATGCCCGTATCCGGTCGTGCCCGGCGGGGCGAACTTTGTGATGGTGGATGTAATGCCCCGCACAGCCGAAGATGTGGTAACCGAGCTTGCAAAAAAGGGCGTCATTGTTCGTTCCTGTGCCAGTTTCCCCGGTCTTCCGGATCACTACATCCGCGTCTCCATCGGTGAACCATGGGAGAACGAAGCATTCATCGCCGCCATTGGTGAGATATCCCGCTCATGATGACTGCACTGACCGGGACACCCGGCACCGGAAAAACAACTATCGCCTCCATCCTCAGAACCCGCGGCATGCAGGTCATTTCCCAGAAGGAAACGATGGCACCCTACCTCCTCGAACATGACACGGAACGCGACACCGACATCATCGACGAGGAGGCATGGGCAGATGATTTTGTTCCGGTAGAGGGTATCATCGAAGGTCACCTCACCCATCTTCTGCCCGCAGATAGGGTGGTTGTGCTGCGGTGCCGCCCGGATATCCTCGCCGCACGCCTGCGTGCACGTGGCTATGCCGAGGAAAAAGTGCAGGAGAATGCAGAGGCAGAGGCACTGGATGCGATCTTCATTGAAGCACTCGAAGTGCACCCGGAGGAGCATATCACGGTGATTGACACCACCACGCAGAGTGCGCAAAAGACCGCGGATGAGATCGAGGCATTTATCCGTGGTGATGCGCTACATTCCCTTACCGTACCAGACTGGTCAGAATTTTTAGGAAGAACCGTATGACCGTTGACAACTTCCGCCCCCATGTACAATGGATCGTTACCCCAATAGCGAAGGGCATGGCAAAAGTCGGGTTTACCCCAAACGGCTGTTCTGTCATTGCACTCCTCGCAGCACTCGCAACGGGAATAGCATTCTATTATGAAGCGGCCCTCATCGGTGTCATCGGGGTCATGCTCAATGCCTTTTTTGACGGGATAGACGGAGCAATTGCCCGTGTCAAAGGCAGTGCAGGAATGAAGGGGGACTTTCTCGATCATGTCATCGACCGCTACGCGGATATCTTCATCATCACCGGCATATTCGCAGGATCGCTCGCCTCTCCGTTCATCGGCGTTTTTGCCCTCACCGGTGTTCTGATGTCCTCGTATCTCGGGACACAGGCACAGGCAGTGGGTGTTGGCCGAATTTATGGCGGTATCCTCGGAAGGGCTGACCGTCTGCTCCTTTTGATCATCTTCGGTATCGCCGCCGCGTTCATTCCGGGCACAGTGTATGCCGGTATCACCGTGATGGACGCAATGCTTCTGATCTTCGGTGTGTTGGGCCACATTACTGCCCTGCAACGTTTCCACAGCGCGTGGGAACAACTCTGAACTATTTTTGCGTTCCAAATTCAATGCAATTCTCAGTAATCTATTAGAATAACCTAATGTGGGCTTTCCGCTGCATGGTATGTAAGCAAATATCCCAGGTATTCCTCTTTTGAGCAGATAGTAACACAATTGCAACACAAAAAATCCTCGAAAATGGGCGGAAGAGGGGGATGTTCACCTATCCCTCCGGTATATGACCAATTGCACCTGAGGGAGAATCTTGCAGGGAGCAGTCACTCCCTCCCTCCCTCCCTCACTCTTCATCAGGACTGTCTTTTTCGCAGATAGCTTGCAAAAAACAGTCCCGTAGCCGCAAAACAGATCTCAAACCCCGGTGACGCAGGCGCTGTCTGATCTTTAAATGGAATACGATACAGATCATCGCCATCACTCACTACAATCGTTTTTCCATCCGGGGACCACTGTTGCATAAAGTATCTCACGGTTCCAGGGGTCAGGGCGGTGATATCGGAACCATCACTCTTCATCACCCAGAGAGCCGTCTGGGTTCTGGACTCAGATGTGAACGCGAGCCTGCTGCCGTCCGGAGACCAGACCGGAGACTGATCCCAGTTCCCGGAGGTCACCTGCATTGAACCTGACCAATCAAACGTTGTCGTCCAGAGAGAAAATTCAGGAAATTCATCCAGGCGACCAGCGACGACATACACGAATGCACCCCCGTCAGGTGACCACATATATTCTGACACATTCCCTTCGCTGCAGGTCACCTGCCGCTTTCCTGTTCCGTCGTTCTGCGTGATCCAGATCTCCCTGTTCCCGGAGGTATCCGCGAGATATGCGATAGTATCCCCATGGGGCTGCCACTGGGGGGAACGAGCATCCCCACCAGTCGTCAGTTGTCGCTTGTTGCTGCCGTCCGCATCCATGATCCAGATGTCTGCTTCTTTGCGTATCGCTGAAAAATTCACCGCAGGTGATCCTTCTGCAACAGTATCAAAAAAGGATTTCCAGATAGCTGCATTATCAAAGAGACAGGACGTGTAGACAATCTGCTTTCCGTCCGCGCTCCAGTCTGCCCCGTATCCGGAGAGCCCCGGACCGGGGATGATACGGCCTCCTTCGGTCAGGCGCACCCTCCCGGTTCCGTCCGGTTTCATCGTCCAGATATCAAACTTCCCTGCAGAAATGGAGAGGAAGAGGAGGGCCTTCCCGTCAGGCGACCAGGGATCAAACGGGGCGAACTCCCACGAACGGTTGTCTGTCACCTGTCTCAGGTTCCGTCCGTCAGGTTCCATCACCCGGATACCGGCATTGTTGCCATCAAACGAAGTGAAGGCGAACTCTTCTCCATCCGGCGACCAGTAGGGATACGAATTGATTGCCGAATCGTTCGTCAGCTGGACGATAGAAGCTGCTGCTACCGGAGAAGCACATGCGATCAGCAGCAGAACAACACATACTGTTTTTTGTTTCATACTGACACCATCACCCGATATTCGCCGTATCCAACCCCATCCTTTCAGTATGGTTCCTGAAATGCCGTTTTGGGATCAAGAGTTCCCGTGCAACCGACTCAAAATATTTGTCGGTCATTCCTGCCAGATAGTCACGCACCATCTCCACAGGGGATGCCGCGTCAATGTATGCGGGTGATACCCATTCTGCCTCGATGAGATCCTGATAGATGAGCGAGTCCACCCGTTCCTCTTCAACATCTCCAAGGAACCGTTCAAAGAGAAACTCATAGAGGTTGTTGATGATTGAATCCTGTGCGTGCAAGACGGCATTCGTATAGATCATCTCATAGTTGTAGCCTTTCAGCGTCTTCACAGAGTCCGATATCTCTGGGGAGAAACGAACCTCTCCACAATCAAAACTACAGGCGATGACATCCCGGGAAACCATGTCGATGACAGATCCGTTAAACCGGCGATAATCTCCTGAAAGAGAAAACGTCTTTCGGCAGTCATCCGGAAGACCGGGAAGCGAAGACTCGAGGCAACCAATCTCTATGGCGTCCTGCAGGTCACGCCCGAGATAGGCAATGGTGTCTGCAACACGCACCACACATCCTTCAAGGGTGCCGGGAGCCGGATCACCGCCGCGGAGGAGTAACTCCTTTTTCCGATACAAACCTTCCCGTTCCGTGATCGGTTCAGGGACAAGATGGGCATTGTGCACCTCTCCGTTATGGCAGAGGATGCCGTCCAGCACCTGCAGGGTGAGGTCGGTGTCCTCTATGGTATCGAGAAACTGAATGCTCTGTATATCATGGCGAAACGGGCCGATGTGGTGTGCTTTACAAAGAGCGGAGAGGCACTCTTCTCCAAAGTGGCCGTAGGGCGGGTGGCCAATATCATGGCCGAGGGCAATCGCCTCGATTAAGTCCTCATTTAAGGAGAGGGCACGGCCAATCGTTCGCCCAATCTTTGCCACCAGCTGAATATGAATGGCACGATGCGTAATATGCTCATTATCCAGCAGATAGAAGACCTGTGTCTTGTCAATATACCGTGAAAATCCCCGTGAGTGAATAATGCGGTCAATATCCCGGAAAAAAGGAGGCCGGATGATCCGATCTTCTGCGGGCCCACCATCCCTGCCACTCCGTATTGCCGCATCATCCCGGCAGGCATGAGGAGAGAGAAGAAACGCCTTCTCTTCCATCCGCCGGGCAATCTCATCCCGCTGTGCATCCGGTATCTCCATGGTATGATCATTGCCTGTCACACCACATTAAACCGATTCCTCCGAGAGAGCGGTCTTTCGAAGGAGCTTTTTGGTATAGAACCGAGCCCAGACAAATCCAAGCCCGGCACCAAGTGAATTCCCGATAACAAGACCCCACCAGATGCCCATGAGGCCCCACCCTAAGGTGACCGCCA
>CAZBYH010000011.1:0-20254 GCA_964496155.1 uncultured Methanoculleus sp. | reverse complement strand
CATCATCTGTAATTTCAAACCTTGCAGATGTTGACCCACAGGCAACTCTGGGTCTACTCGATGAGGAACCGGTTGACCGCATTCGTGCGGCCATTGCCAGTTACAAGGATCATGTGCCAACCTGGATGCTTAATAGGCAGAAAGATGTCTACACCGGAGAAGCAAAACAGCTTCTCGGTCAGGACTTGAGAATGGCAATTGAAGAGGATGTCAACCGGATGCGTAAAATCCGCAGCTATCGGGGCATTCGTCATGAAACCGGTCAGAAAGTGCGCGGACAGCGTACAAAGTCTACAGGCCGTACTGGCACCATTGTTGGTGTGAGAAGGAAGAAGAACTGAGGTTTCTGATATGGGATATCCTGGACAAAACCACAAAACGTATGATACTCCGAAAAGACGGTTCGAAAAGACCCGTATTGAGGACGAAATCAAGTTGGTTATAGAATATGGTCTCCGTAATAAGCGAGAGCTTTGGAAAACGGGGACTACTCTCAGAGATTACCGGCATGCTGCACGTGACCTCCTTGCAATGAAATCATCTTCAACAAATGAAGTGCTGATTGCAAGGAAAGAAGAGGAGCTTCTCGGCCATCTGTTCCGGAATGGGCTCCTTGGTGAAAATGCAGGTACCAGTGACGTTCTTGCAATGAAAATAGAGAATGCACTGGAACGCCGTCTTCAGACGATGGTCTACAGGCGGGGTCTTGCACGGTCACCCAAGCAGGCACGCCAGTTCATCACGCACGGACACATTGCCATTGGCGGAAGGAAGATTACTATCCCCGGCTATCACGTTAAACGCAGTGAAGAGGGTAATATTACCTACTATGGCCCATCCCCGTTAACGAGTGATGTCCATCCTGAACGTGAACGCATTATCAGAGGAGGGCGACAGTAATGGCAGCACCTGATGAAAAATGGGGCATTGCGCATATCTTTGCTTCATTTAATAATACCGTAATCACGGTTACCGACCTGTCCGGCGCTGAGACCGTAACAAAGTCCAGTGGCGGAATGGTCGTAAAGCAGGCAAGAAATGAAAGTTCACCTTACGCTGCTATGCAGATGGCAATGAATGTTGCCCAGCAGGCGAGGGAGAAAGGCATCGTCGGTGTTCACGTCAGAGTTCGTGCGCCTGGTCGCGGTAAACAACGCAGCCCGGGGCCCGGAGCGCAGGCCGCAATCCGTGCACTTGCACGTGCAGGTATGCGTATCGGACGTATCGAGGATGTAACCCCCGTACCCCACGACAGCATTCGTGCAAAAGGTGGACGAAGGGGCAGGAGAGTCTGATAGATGCACCTTTCATTCAGCAGGTTTGATGATAACGTCGCCCGTTTTATCATTTCAGGCTTTTCCTCGGCATTTGTAAATTCATTAAGAAGAACAATGATCGGGGAAGTCCCCACACTTGCTATCGAAGATGTGCTCATATATGACAATGACAGCGCACTCTTTGATGAGATGCTCGTTCACCGTCTGGGGCTCATACCCCTGAGGACAGATCTGAGTGAATATGTGTTCACAAAGGACTGCTCCTGCAATGGTGAGGGGTGTTCAGCATGCACATCAGCCTACACTCTGAGTGTAGAAGGGCCAAAAGTTGTGTATTCTCGTGACCTGATTCCTCTGGATCCACGTGCTGCACCGGTTGAAGAGAATATTCCTCTGGTTAAACTTGATAGAGATCAGAAGATTGTTCTTGAAGCCCGTGCTGTGCTTGGCCGTGGGTCAGAACATGCGAAATGGCAGCCAACGCTTGCCTGTGGATATAAAGCATATCCGCGGATTGTGATTGACAGCAAGTGTGATGGGTGTGGCATGTGCGTGGATGAATGTCCCCGTGATGTGCTTGAAATAAAGGGAAAGAAAGTAGCAGTCGTTGAAGGAAAAATCGAGGACTGCACACTGTGCAAACTTTGTGAAAGAATCTGTCTTGTGAATGCAGACACCTGGGATAACGCCGCAATCTCTATTCAGACAGAAGATGACCGATTCATCTTTGTTGTAGAGAGTGATGGTTCGCTTCCGGTGCGTGAGATTCTCGAACAAGCTGCTAAAGTTATTCAGACGAAATCAAACAGCCTGGTGGATGTTCTTTGCGATATATCCGGAGGGAATGTAAATGACTAAAACAACGACGAAGACAAATCCGCGTTATTCTGCCCTCATATCTACTCTTAAAGAGACTTCCAGGGCAAATGGTGCAAATGTCTGGCGCGAGATTGCAAAGCGGCTGGAAGCACCCTGCAATAATTATGCTGAAGTAAACATCAGCAAAATTAACAGGTATACACAGGATGGTGACATCATACTCGTTCCGGGAAAGGTGCTCGGGAGTGGTGTGTTGAACCAGAAGGTGTCAGTTGCTGCGATACAATTCAGCGGGTCAGCAGAAGAAAAGATAACTGGTGCAGAAGGTATCTGTATGACAATTGAGGAACTTGTCAAACAGAATCCGGAAGGCAGGAAAGTAAGGATTCTGAGGTGAGGTGCATGGTTACAATTATAGATGCAACAGGACTTCGCCTGGGACGGCTTGCCAGTATTGTTGCAAAACGATCGCTCTCGGGTGAGGAAATTGCCATTGTGAATGCAGAACAGTGTGTGGTTTCCGGAGGCAGGGCCACAATATTAGCTGATTATGATCACAAGAGAAAACGCGGCTCCCGTGAGGGTGGTCCATTCTACCCTCGCCGTCCTGATCACATTATCAAGCGGACGATACGAGGAATGGTCCCGTACAAGCGTGCGCGTGGTGCAGAAGCACTCCGCCGTGTAATGGTACATGTGGGCATTCCTGATGAATTCGAAGGAGCTGAGTTTGAGATCCTTGATGAGGCACATATCGACGGGCTTTCAACCCCGAAGTTTGTGACTCTGGGTGAGATCAGCACAATACTTGGAGCAAAGTTCTGAGTGGTGAAATCAGATGACGAAAGTAATTAATACAAGCGGAAAGCGGAAAACTGCAATTGCACGAGCTACCCTTCGTGAAGGGAAAGGGCGCGTGCGCATTAACTCTGTACCCCTTGAGATATACGGCACTGAGATGCTCAGAATGAAAGTTTCTGAGCCACTCCTTCTGGTTCCGGGTGTTCTGAATGATGTAGATGTTTCTATTGATGTCAGGGGCGGCGGAGTCATGGGACAGGCCGAAGCGGTCAGAACCGCTCTGGCCCGCGGCATTGTGGAATGGAGTAATGATCCAAAGATTAAGGATGCGTACCTTATCTATGACCGTACTCTTCTGGTAAATGACTCGCGCCAGAAAGAAGCCAAGAAACCACACGGTCCGGGTGCACGTGCGAAATTCCAAAAGTCTTATCGTTAGATAATACCAAAAAATGAAGAGATCGTTTGCATGATACCAATCCGATGTTTTACCTGTGGGAAAGTCATTTCGTCCGCTTGGGAAGAGTTCAAGCAGCGAAAGAGTGCAGGCGAGGATCCTAAACAGATCCTCGACGATCTCGGGCTTTCTCGCTATTGCTGCAGGCGCATGTTGCTGGGGCACAAAGAGATTATTGATGATATTAATCCGTATCAATAGAGAATGACTATGTGTGTGGGGTCGTGGGGTAGCCTGGAATCCTATGGCGTTCGGGATGCTGTAACCTGAGTTCGAATCTCAGCGACCCCATTTTTGAATGTATTTTTGTGGAGACTATATGAAATCAGAAAACGTGGAATCATTTACCCGTTATGAAAAAGCGCGAATAGTTGGTGCACGTTCATTGCAGATTTCAATGGGCGCTCCCCTTCTGATAGAGACCAATTCTATCGATCCGCTTGAAATAGCCGATGAAGAATTCAGAAAACAAAAGATCCCCATTACCGTGAAACGGGCAGAGTGATTGTGATGGCACACATAACGAAAATTCAGCTCAGGACGATTCTTGACAGCAGAGGCAACCCTACTGTTGAGGCGGATGTTTTCACGGAGAAAGGATTCGGAAGAGCAGCGGCACCATCCGGTGCAAGCACCGGAAAGTTTGAAGCAAAAGAGCTACCAGCACGCGCTGCAATTGACGCGGCGCGAGAGAGGGTTCTTCCTGCGTTATCCGGATTTCAGACCACCGATCAAACAGGGTTTGACGATCTCCTTCGGGAGATTGACGGTACTGAGGATTTTTCGTCTATTGGTGCAAATGTGGCAGTTGCGCTGTCTCTTGCGAATGCAAAAGCAGCTGCATCTTCACTTTCACTGCCGCTGTTCCGGTATCTTGGTGGTGCTTTTGCAACGCGCACTCCGCTTCCCCTTGGGAATGTTATCGGAGGGGGCGCCCATGCAGCACATGCAACAGATATTCAGGAATTTCTTGTTGTGCCGACCGGTGCAATCGATGCAGATGAAGCAATTTTTGCCAATGCAACGGTGCACAGGAAGGTCAAAGAGCTCTTAATATCCGGTGGTAATGCATGCGGGAAAGGTGATGAAGGTGCATGGGCACCGTCAATCACCGATATTGAAGCCTTTGATCTGGTGCAGGAGGCCGTTAATACTGTTTCTGACGATCTTATGATTGAAATCAGAATGGGTATTGATGTTGCCGCCAGTGAACTCTGGAAAGACGGAGTGTACAGGTATAGTGACGCAGAACGCAGCACAGAAGATCAGGTGGCCTATATGGCTGAACTGGTCGACCGCTACGAACTTGCGTTTGTTGAAGATCCTATTGTAGAGGAGGACTTTGAAGGATTCTCCGCGTTAACAGACCTGGTGGGTGATGACTGCCTGATCTGCGGGGATGACCTCTACGTCACGAATATTGAGCGTATTGAGATGG
The DNA here is from genome assembly GCA_964496155.1 of uncultured Methanoculleus sp. Lineage (GTDB taxonomy): Archaea > Halobacteriota > Methanomicrobia > Methanomicrobiales > Methanomicrobiaceae > Methanogenium. The sequence continues at coordinate 15,462 of CAZBYH010000011.1, read as the reverse complement.
GTATTGACGTCCGCGCTACGAACTGTGTCCTAATCAAACCGAATCAGATTGGCACCCTTTCCGACACATTTGAAGCCATTCGCATGGCACACTCATGTGGTATGGAGACGGTGATGAGTCACCGGTCAGGAGAGACAACAGACGATACCATAGCCCATTTAGCAACTGCCTTTGAGTGTATCTATCTTAAGACAGGTGCTGTTGGCGGTGAACGCATCGCAAAACTCAATGAACTCGTGAGAATTGAAGAGATGATCCAATGATTACTAATGAACTAGATATCGAACTGAAAGAATCACTCGTCCCTGTGGAAGAGTATCTTGCTGCCGGAGTACACATCGGAACGCAGCAGAAAAGCAAAGACATGAAAAAATTCATCTACCGCGTACGCGGTGATGGTTTGTACATTCTTAACATCCAGGAAACAGACAACAGAATCAAAACTGCCGCTGAATTCATCGCAAAATATGATGCACCCAAGGTGTTCGTGGTAACCTCCCGTCAGTATGGTCAGTATCCGGCTAAGAAATTTGCAACCGCTATTGGCGGGACCTATAAAATGGGCCGGTTCATCCCGGGAACGATGACGAACCAGAATATACCCAATTACACTGAACCTGATGTCATTATCGTAACCGATCCGATTGGTGACGCACAGGCCATTAAAGAGGCTGTTCACAGCGGTATTCCGGTTGTTGCACTCTGTGATTCCAACAATATGACGAAGTACATTGACCTTGTTATTCCAACCAATAACAAAGGTCGAAAAGCACTGTCAATGGTATACTACCTTTTAGCAAGAGAGACATTGAAGTCACGAGGTATTGTAACATCACTGACGCAGGAAGACTTTGAATTAGACCTGTAAGGTCATTTAGGAGAAGGGAGGGATGATAGATGAGTGTCAGAAAACCCACGCTTGCGGGGCTATGGTATCCGTCTGATCCAGCCCTCCTTTCTTCGTTACTAACTTCTTTTTTTGCCAGAGCAACCGGTTTGCCTGATTGTTTTGGGGTTGTATCCCCTCATGCAGGGTATACATATTCCGGGCAGGTGATGGCGACATCGTACTCGTGCTTTGACAGGAATTTTTCGGGTACATTTCTCGTGATAGCGCCGAGTCATCGGGGTCTTGGACCATATACATCAGAAATTGACTGGGATACGCCGATTGGAACGGTTGCCTGCAATAAGGGAATGGCTCATTCTCTTGGGATTCCCCTTTCTGACCGGGCAATAAAGGTTGAAGAAAACTCGCTTGAACTTCAGATGCCGTTTATCAAACACCGTTTTCCTCATGCACAGATTGTTCCGGTGCTCATGGGCCCTCAGGATTATATCCATTCTCTCACGCTTGCAGACACTATCTGGAACTCTGCTGCTCTCTCTGCAGACGACGTGCGCATTGTCGCTTCCAGCGATTTTTCTCATCAGGTGCCTGCAGATGTTGCAAAACAGAATGATCTCTATGCAATCGAGGCGCTTTATGATCTTGACATCCGTTCTTTTTATCAGCGCCTGCGTGAATACAATATTAGTGCATGTGGATACGGGCCAATTTCTGTCATGGCAATTCTGGCTCGTCACATGGGGGCTACGCACGGGAATTTAATACAATACATGACAAGCGGTGATACAACCGGCGATATGGCACAGGTTGTTGGGTACGCATCAATAGCGGCGGTATAATTTTGGCAGTATGGAGTGCACCTGGCAAGGTCTTTTTATTTGGTGAGCACGCGGTTGTCTACGGTAAGCCAGGTATTGCAATGGCAATTAAACCCCGGGTGTATGTGACCGTTCGAAAAACACGGAATCCTCTCCGGGTAAAATCACCCTATCTTGAAAAATGTTTTGAACAGATGGGGGTCAATGGAAGTCTGTATATCAATTCTCAGCTTCCCAGTTCTTCTGGTCTTGGCTCATCTGCAGCAGTAACGGTTGCAACCCTTTCTGCGATAAACGATGAATTTGATCTGGGATATGACCGGTTAGATATTGCGGCAATGGCGCATGCTATTGAAAAAAGTGTGCAGAAAGGGCATGCAAGTCCTACTGACACCTATGTTTCAACGTTTGGGGGCATCATCCTGATTCAGGGAGATATTAAACGAAGACTTTTGCCGGAAGACTTCCATCTGGTGATAGGAAATACCATGGTTTCACATTCGACCGCCCGGATGGTGAGTCAGGTGAGTAAATTCCGTGCGACAGATCCGGATATCGTAAATCCGATACTTGATGCGATAGAAGCGGTGACAAACCGTTCACTGCATGTTTTTACCGATCAAAAAGCGCTGGGGGCATACATGGACATTAATCATGAACTTCTTGAAGCACTTGGTGTCGGTCACCCTGCTTTGACTCGTCTTGTGACAGCAGCACGTGCAGCGGGGGCGTATGGTGCAAAGATTACCGGGGCAGGTGGCGGAGGTTCAATGGTGGCTCTCTGTCCGAAACGTTCTAAATCAAAGATTGCCGGCGCTATTGAAGGATGCGGTGGCAGGGCAATTATTACATCAATCGATAATGAGGGTGCGCGCAAGGAGAAGGAAGATGAAAGAAACCGTACTGATAAAACTGGGCGGTAGCATAATCACGGATAAGAGTGGTGACTGCGCTGTCCATATCGAAAACATCGAGCACATTTCCCGGGTTATTTCAAACCACCCCGAGATACAGTTTATCATCGTTCATGGTGCCGGTTCCTGTGGTCATCCTGAGGCAAAACGCCATCACCTTGATAAAGGGTTAGACACCAATAATAGATCAGGTATATTTATCACCCACAGTGCAGTGGTAACACTAAATACTGCGGTGGTAAGCGCGCTTCGTGCCAACGGTGTGGAGGCAGTAGGCATTCACCCGCTTGATGCATGTACTGCGAAAAACGGACGTCTTGAATCATTCAGTTATCAGCCAGTTGAGATGCTGATGCGCCACGGTATTGTGCCGGTTCTCCATGGAGATGTGGTGATGGACAGTGTGCGGGGCGCCTGCATTGTGTCTGGGGATCAGCTGGTACGGGCCATTCCCGGGAGGATACCTGTTGACCGCATTGGACTTGCTACTGATGTGGACGGTGTTCTCTGTCACGGAAAGGTAGTTCCTCTGATTAATCGTGAGACGATAGCTGAGATTGAGATCGGAGAGTCGGACAATACTGATGTGACCGGAGGCATGATTGGAAAGCTAACCGAGCTTCTGAGGCTATCAGATGAAGGAACAGAATCAACGATCTTTCACGTGTCCCGACTGGAAGATTATCTCGACGGGCGCGAACATGGTGGAACCGTGGTTACCGGAATCCGGGTATAGATATGCGAATGTTTCCGCTGCGAGGGAAGGAAAATGCAGCGACCTGAATATTTGCAAAGGTAAATATTCAATATAACCCAAACGGGGGGATACTAATAACAAACAGGATGATAACATCCTCTCGAAAAAAGGAGCATCTGGATATCTGCTGCAATGAGAATATTGTAGCGGGAAGAACCGGATTTGACGATGTCCGTCTGGTTCATAATGCACTTCCTGAGTGTGATATGGATGCCGTGGATCTCAGTGTACGGTTTTTACAACACCAGCTGAAGGCGCCAATTTTTATTGCTGCAATGACCGGAGGGCATCCCGATACAAAACAGGTGAATGCCACTCTTGCAACAGCTGCAGAGGAATTTGGCCTTGCTATGGGTGTTGGATCCCAGCGTGCAGCCCTTGAAAATCCCGAGATGGAGGATAGCTTTACCATTGTCCGTGAATGTGCACCCCATGCATTTCTGTGCGGCAATCTGGGCATTATACAGTTGAGAGACAATGGCTTAGAATGGGCCGATAAGGCAGTTGAGATGATTGACGCACAGGCACTTTGCATCCACTTAAATCCCCTTCAGGAGGCCATTCAACCGGAAGGTGACCATGATTCTTCTGGATGCCTTGAGGCTTTGCAGGAACTCTGTTCATCATGCCGCTACCCGGTCATCGTAAAAGAGACCGGTTGCGGTATATCACGGGAATGCGCCCGGAAAATCTTTGCCGCAGGTGCATCAGCAGTTGATGTCGGCGGTCTTGGTGGCACGTCCTGGGCAGCGGTGGAACAGTTCCGTGCAGAAAATTCGATGCAGCAGGCACTGGGCCAGCATTTTGCAGACTGGGGCATACCTACGGCCGTCAGCGTGGCAGAGGCATCCCAGGCAGGTGGCCCCGTCATTGCAACCGGTGGGTTAAATTCAGGTACAGATATTGCCAAAGCACTGGCTCTTGGGGCAAGTATGGGCGGAATGGCGCTTGCCCTTCTGCAACCGGCAATGGATGGGTATGAGAGTCTGTGTGAGAAAATAAACCTGATTCAGACAGAAATTCGGATGTCGTGTTATCTGACAGGATCAAAAAACCCATCTGAATTACACCACGTACGAAAATATATCACCGGAATTACGGGTGAAATGCTCCAATATGAGGAATGAAATATGAAAGTTGAAGTAATAGCTGTTGGCGGATATAGTGAAGTCGGCAGAAATATGACTGCTGTCCGAGTCGGCAAAGAGATTGTCGTTTTTGACATGGGTCTTCGTCTCGATATGATAATGATTCATGAGGATGCTGAGGTTGAAAATCTGCATTCCCTTGATTTAATTGAGATGAAGGCAATCCCTGATGATACCATAATGAACACGGTGGAGGGCACCGTTAAGGCAATTGTCTGTACCCATGGTCATCTGGACCATATCGGTGCGGTTCCAAAACTTGCACACCGGTATGAGGCACCGATCATCGCGACGCCGTATACCGCAGCCCTCATCCGACAGCAGATTGAAGGGGAAAAACGATTTGTTGTCAATAATCCGGTATTCGACCTCCCTGCGGGAAAGAAATATCGGTATGAAATATCCCCGAATCTCTCCCTTGAATTTATCAACGTACAGCATTCGATCATTGACACCGTAATGGCTGTGCTGCACACCCCTCATGGTGCGATTGTATATGCCAACGATTTCAAGATGGATCGGACACCGGTGCTGGGCGACCCTCCTGACATCGCACGCATGCGTGAGGTGGGAAAAGAGGGAGTGCTTGCGCTCATTACCGAGAGTGTGAATGTAAACATGCCCGGTCGCTGTCCCAGCGAACGCATTGCACAACGCCTTGTCCGGGATGTAATGACCTGTTATGAGGATGAGAAATGTGCAATGTTTGTGGGCACGTTTGCCTCCAATATCGCACGGGTTAAAATGATTGCCGAGTGCGCACATGAGATTGGGCGTAAACCGGTACTTCTTGGCCGCTCAATGGAACGGTATTCATCCACTGCAGAACAGATGAAACTTGTCGGATTTCCCCGTGGCATGACGATGCGGGGCAACCGCCGTACGGTTGACAAGATGTTTCGCACCATAATGAAGGAAGGGCGAGAGCAATACCTTCCGATTGTCACCGGAAGTCAGGGTGAACCGGGTGCAATTCTTACGCGTCTTGCTTCAGGGCAGACACCATTTAAGCTTGAGAAAGGGGATAAGATTCTCTATAGTGCAAAGGTTATCCCTAACCCGATGAATTACGGACAGCGGCATACGCAGGAAGTACTTCTTCGTATGAAAGGCGCACGTCTCTTTTCTGACCTTCATGTCAGTGGGCATGCATATCGTGAAGAGCACTACGAAGTGCTTCATCTGTTTAATCCACAGCATGTTATTCCGTCTCACGGTGATATGGATATGACTGGATCATATCTGAAACTTGCCGAAGACTGCGGATATACCCTGAACAACGATGCCCATATAATGAGGAACGGGCAGAAATTAATCATAAATTAGGGGGAAAAGAGAATGGATCTTGAAACGTATCTGGATGGTGTTGCTGAACAAATAGATATTGTTCTGGACCGTGAATTCGGTTCATTGCCCGGAATTCTGAACAAGGCAAGCGTCCACCTCCTCCTCGCCGGAGGGAAGCGCCTGCGACCGGCTGTTGTGATGCTTGCGGCAGATCTTATCCAAAAGGGGAGCTCTCAGAGCATCCTGCCTGCAGCGCTTGCGCTTGAGGTCACGCACACCTTCACTCTTGTTCATGATGATATTATGGATGGAGATGCGGCACGCCGTGGTGTGCCGACGGTGCACACAAAATGGGATGAACCGACAGCAATTCTTGCCGGTGATGTGCTTTATGCACATGCCTTCGAGCTGATCTGTGCCTCGATTGCACCCGATATCGCAAAGGTCAGATCAGTGAACGCTCTTGCGGTGGCTTGTGTGAATCTCTGTGAAGGGCAACATATGGATATTGAATTCGGAAACAGGAATGATGTTGACGAGTTTGAATATATTGAGATGGTCTCCAAAAAAACGGGAGTCCTGTATGCAGCTGCAGCAGCAATTGGTGCAACGCTTGCCGGAGGCAATGTTATGCAGGTCAATTCGCTCTATGAATGGGGCCTGAACTGTGGGGTCGCCTTTCAGATACAGGACGATCTGATCGATCTGATGGCTGACACTGCAACCAGCGGCAAGGATCGTGCATCCGATCTTCGTGAAGGTAAGCAGACGCTTGTCGCAATTCTTGCAAGAGAGAAGGGAGTTGACCTCACAAAGTACCGAAAATCTGCGCTGAGTGATGCCGAAATTGAAGAAGCCATTGGTCTTCTCGAAGAGGCAGGTGTTATTACTGATGTCAGAAATGAAGCTCTCGGGCGTGTTGAACGGGCAAAGAAGATGCTTAATATTTTCCCTGACAGTAATGAAAAAGACATTCTTCAAAAGATTGCTGATTATTTTGTTTCCCGGGGCTATTAAATAATGAATGGAGATTCCAAAGATTTTCTTTTTAAATATGCCCTCCAGAACGCAGTGATGCACAGCAATGTTCCGAAAGCCGGTGCGGTTCTTGGTGCGCTCATGGGAAAGCACCCTGAACTTAGGCCCCATGCACGGGAATATTCTGCACTGCTGAATGAAATCCTCACTGAAATCGGAGCTATGAGCCCCGATGAACGCAGGGTTCATCTTGAGTCGCTTGCTCCCGAACTACTTGAAAAAAAGGAGAAACATAAGAGAGATACCGGTCTTCGCCCGCTGGAAAAAGTCGGGGAGGAGGGTGTTGTGATGCGTTTTGCACCGAACCCTTCCGGTCCTCTTCATCTGGGTCATGCCCGTGCCGCATACCTGAATGATTACTATATCAGGCAGTATGGCGGCAGATACATTCTCCGGATTGAAGACACCGACCCAAAACGGGTGAGTGAAGAGAATTATCAGCTGCTCCTGACAGATGTAGACTGGCTTGGTATTGAAGTAAGTGACATCGTCTACCAGAGTGACCGGATGGATATCTATTACGACCATTGCGAGCAGCTGATTGCCATGGGTGGTGCGTATCTGTGTACCTGTGACGCAGAGATATTCAGGGATTTAAAGAACGCCAAACAGGTGTGCCCATGCAGGAATCATACTGTTTCAGAGAATCTCGCACTCTGGAAGGATATGCTTGCAGGAAAATTTGAAGAAGGGCAGATCACCGTCCGGGTAAAGACCGATGTCGCTCATCCTGACCCGGCCATGCGTGAATTCTCTATCTTCAGAATTGTGGCACATCCTCCCCATCCCCGGTGTGATGCACGGGTGTATCCTCTGATGAATTTCTCGGTAGCTGTGGACGATCATCTGCTCGGTATGACTCATGTCATACGGGGCAAGGATCATATCGCAAATACCCGCAGGCAGAAGTACATCTATGATTATTTTGGATGGGAGCAGCCCACATATTTCCATTATGGACGGATGTCCATTGAGGATATTGTGCTTTCCACCTCAGCCATGAAAGCAGGCATTGCCTCCGGGGGGTTTACCGGCTGGGATGATATTCATCTTGGCACACTGCGGGCGATTGCACGCAGAGGTTTCTCTCCTGACGCGGTCAGAAATGCGATGATCGACATTGGCATCGGACAAACAGATATCAATTTTTCATGGGACAATCTGTTTGCCGCGAATAAAGCAATTGTCGACCCGATAGCAAGCCGGTATTTCTTTGTTCCGGACCCGGTATTATGTCACATATCTGACGCACCGGAGCGGATTGCACATCCGCTCATTAACCCCAACGATGAAGCACAGGGCACCCGTTCATTGCAGTTTACGGGTGCGGTGTATCTGCCGGGTGATGAGCTTGAGGAGGGTAGGATGCTCAGGCTCAAGGATCTCTTTAATGTCCGGGTAACGAAGTATGTCGATGGTTTTTCTCTGAAATATTCTGGTGATTCTCTGGACGATGCACGTGCAGAACACGCACGAATTATTCAGTGGCTCCCCCGCGATCAAACGCTCAGATGTATGCTTCATACGCCTGAGGGCATCATTGAGGGGCTTTGTGAACCTGCTGTCACTGGCGAGCTGAATGCGGTCGTTCAGTTTGAGCGCGTAGGATTTGCGCGGATTGACGAGGTGTCTGAAACTGAGGTTTCAGCGTATTTCGCGCACAAATAATGTTTGAGTAATCCAAAGACTCATCTCCCTTACATCACCATTCTTTTAGCACGATGCCGAATCTAAATATCGCTGTACTCGGACCTCATGGGTACGCAAAAAATATTGGTAAATCAGGCACAGAATCTGATATTACATTTATAAATCTGAAGAAGGATGACGACACAGTAACAATGATCGAAGCCACGCGGTATCCTGACCGGCTGGCACCTCTTTACTATGCTGTTGCCATGTCAGACGCTGCATTGGTGGTGATAGACGCGATCACGCCGATGCTTGGTGAAATGGTCATCATGCTGGATGTGATGGGCGTTACGTCCGGTATGATCGTGCTCCAGAATTACCTTGATCCATCCCAGATCGCACCTCTTATCCGTGGCACGGTTCTTGAAGGGTATGAGTTTGTGGAAGACGACCCTATCGCGCTTCGTGAGCGGTTCCTAACGATGGCCGCAGAGATTACGTATCCGGATCCCATTCCCAAGACCGGGTTTGTGATGATTGATCATGCATTCAATGTAAAGGGAATAGGTACCGTAGTTCTTGGCAGTGTAGAGAAGGGAACCATTCATCAGCATGATATGGTCACCGTGCTGCCCGGCGAAATGACCTGCCAGATTCGGTCGATTCAGAAACATGATGCAGATGTGAAAGAGGCGTATCAGACAGACCGGGTAGGGCTTGCCCTAAAAAATATCGATGCTGAGGCGCTTGAGCGCGGTATGGTGCTAACAACCGACTCCTCGATAAAAGTGACCTCTGATGTAACCGGTCGAGCAAAAATCGTCAGGTTCTGGCCGGAACCGCTGCGCGAGGGTCTTGTCGTGCACATTGGTCTGTGGACGCAGTTTGTTACCGGGAAAATAACGTCTGTTAAAAATGAAGCTGACTGGCACTCCTGCTCTGTTGTGATTAAACTGGACAAGGATATTGCTTACCTTCCCGGAGAAAAAGCCGTTATTCATTATCTGGACGGGGGAAAACTCAGAATAGCTGGTTCAGTAATACTGAATTAACGTCTCCCAAAACCGAAAACCGGGTGATTATTCGGCTTTTCACCTCTTTTTTAGGATACTGCACGTTTGGACTGTTATCTCCGTTGTTTAAACAGAGATGTTCAATGATGGAATGGATATGTCTGTTTCGTCTGAAATTCATTCATACCAATGGTATCTTTGTGGATCTCAGAAAGGTATGCTACTCATTTACCTGTTAGGAGTACAATACCATGGGTATGAGTGCCTCACTGGCTACAGAATCAGATCAGATTCTTGCAAAGAAACATGCTGGATATTATGCTGCAGAACTGGTTAAAGATGGAATGGTTGTCGGACTTGGCACCGGTTCAACGGTTTTTTATGCAATGGAGATACTGGCTGAAAAGATACGAAACGGGATGAAGATTGTAGGAATCCCGACGTCATATCAGGCAGAGTGCCGGGCGCGTGCGTATGGAATTCCTCTTTCCACCCTGCATGACTACACAGAGCTTGATATAGCAATTGACGGAGCGGATCAAATAGACCCGAAAGGTAATCTAATCAAAGGGAGAGGTGCTGCCCAGACTCAGGAACGATGTGTTGCGTCTGCATGCCATCTCTTTGTTGTTGTCGCCGATGCAAGCAAGATAACATCCCAATTGTCCGCACCTGTGCCTGTCGAGGTAATCCCGTCTGCTGCAACACTCGCCGCAAAACTGCTGCGTGAAATGGGTGGTAATCCTCAGGTGCGTGAGGGAGTGAAAAAAGATGGCCCTGTCATTACGGATAATGGAAACTGGATTATCGACTGTACATTTTTAGAAATACCTGATCCGCTTGCGCTTGAGATTCAGATAAATAATATCCCCGGTGTGCTGTCCTGTGGCATATTCGCTGAATTCATTGGGAAATCAAAAATAATAATTGGAAATAAGGAATCAGCTGAAATAATGTTAATTTGAAGGAGTCTGGTGACTCTGAAGGTGAATCCGTATCTTCTCAATCACCTTTAACTGGTTTTCAACTTCTTCACGTTTGTTTTTCTCAATCATATCCATTATTTCTGAAATAGGTTTTGCAAGACAGTAAATTTTTACCGGCCGCCCCTTACTCTCTGCTTTTGATTCCCGGCTGTTAATCCATTCATTATCTTTCAAGGTACGCATTGCAATGCTGACTTCCGGCTGGCGAAGGTCGCTGCTTCGCTCAATCTCCCGTGAGGTTGCCTCTTGTGTCATTGCAAGATAAATAAGAACCTTGGCAACATTTCGTTTCAACCCTAATTCAGTAAGAAGATTTGAAAATTCTTCGTCTTCTTCGGTGAAGACCATAACTTTTTCCATTCTCATATTTGTCACCGAGAATACAACTTTAATTATTCAAAATACTATAAATACATTGTTGTATGTATCATACAGATTATGAAAGAAAAATATAAAAAATAGCGGGCCTACATCAGGCCCAGATTTGAAAGATCGGATATTATTTTATTGACTGCCCCTTTGGCGTCTTCTGCTACCTTTCCGCCGGTAATAATCAGTTTGCCTGATCCAAACAAAAGCACTACCACCTTTGGTTCTTCAAGCCGGTAGACCAGTCCGGGGAATTGTTCGGGTTCATATTCAATCCGGTCAAGGTTGAATCCGACGGCGATCTTGTTGAGGTTAATCGGTACTCCAAGATCTGCTGATGTAACAATATTCTGAACTTTATATTCAAGTTCATCGTCAATTTCAATGTTGAGACCACGCAGAAGATTTCCCAGTATCTCAAGACCCCGTGTGAGGCTGTCTAAACTCTTTGCACCGGTAAGTACGACCTTACCTGAACCAAAAACAAGCGCTGCTATCTTTGGATCCTGCATCCGGAGAACAACGCCGGGAAACCGTTTTTTATTGTATTCAGCATCTTTAATCTGAGATGAAACCACCAGTAGATCAAGAGATTCTGCCACCTTTGCAGACGCGACAATATTTTCTATTTTCAACGTGTCCTCAGGATGACGTTTCACTGTCTCTTCCGAAATAGGTTTCACAGACTTTTCTGGTTTGCCCTTCATGTAGTATATAAAAGGATTTAAAAGATATATAAATGGTTGCCTGATTACTCATCCAGTGTTGAGATGTCTCCCGGATCAATTCCCATTTCCTTTGCTTTCAGAACCCGACGCATAATTTTTCCGCTTCTGGTCTTGGGTAATGAATCAACAAATTCAATCTCTGAGGGAACAGCAATGGGCCCCAGTGTCTGCCTGACATGATACTTGAGATCGTGAACCAGTTTCTCGGTAACAACCGTTCCTTCAATAAGTATAACAAATACTTTTACCCGATTCCCGGAGACCGGATCGGGTTTTCCAATGGCGGCAGCCTCAGCAACCGCATGATGGGAAATGAGCGCACTTTCGACTTCCGTTGATCCAATATTGTGCCCGCTCACAATAATCAGATCGTCTGACCGCCCGATGATCATGATGTAGCCATCTTCATCTTTTATCGCAAGATCGTTTGTGCTGTAATACTGGCAGTCTTTTGAATTCCAGTACGTCTTGTAGCGTTCCTCATCATTATGGACCCGTCGCATCATGGATGGCCAGGGGCTGGTGATTGCAAGATATCCTGACTGGTTGGGGGGTACAGGGTTCCCTTCTTTATCGAACACATCTGCGGTGATTCCCGGAATTGGCTTTCCTACATATCCGGGTTTCATATCCTCTCCTGCAAGAGTGGTGATCATGTGGCTTCCGGTTTCTGTCTGCCACCATGTATCGATGATGGGGCATTTTTCCTTGCCAATCACATGGTAAAACCATTCAAATGCTTCGGGATTAAGGGGTTCTCCGACGGATGCAAGAATTCGCAGGGAACTGAGATCATATTTATTTGGCCACGCCTCGCCATACCGCATAAACATCCGGATAGCAGTCGGAGCGGTATAAAAGACATTAATGCCATATGCTTCAATCAGATGCCACCAGATGCCGAGATCAGGGTAGTCAGGTGTATGTTCCGTCATGAATATTGTTGACCCTAAAAGGAGAGGGCCATATATTCCGTATGTGTGTCCGGTGATCCATCCGGGGTCTGCGGTACACCAATACACATCATCATCCCTGACATTAAGGATATATTTGGTGGTGTAATAGGCGCCGACCATATATCCCCCGCAGGTATGGACAATGCCTTTCGGGGCACCCGTTGTGCCGGATGTATACAGAATGAAGAGGGTATCTTCTGCATCCATCTCTTCAGGCGGACAGTCCTTTTCTGCACTTTTCATTATCTCGTAGAAGTCTACCTCAAAATCATCCAGAAGACAGGTGGGAGGATCCTGGATACGGAGGACAACCACTCGCTCGACACTGGGTGCATGAATAAGAGCCTCTTCGACAATCGGCTTAAGAGGTATACTTCTTCCCCTCCGGAATGAAACATCTGCGGTAATTACAATTTTTGCACCGGAACCGACAATGCGCTCGTTGAGTGCTGATGCACCGTATCCGGCGAACACAACCGTGTGTATTGCACCGATACGTGCGCACGCAAGCATTGCGATGATCTGTTCAGGGACGGTGGGCATGTAAATGCATACCACGTCACCCTTACTGACATGGAGGTTTTTTAATGCATTTGCAAACTGCATCACTGCCTTGTACAGCCGGTCATAGGTGTAAATTTTCTCAGTTCCGTCTTCCCCATGCCAGAACAGGGCTACTTTATTTCGTCGGTTATTCTTGAGATGACGCTCCAGACAATTGTAGGTGATGTTGCATTTGGCATTCACAAACCACTTTACGTGGGGATATTCCCATTCTTTGACTTTGTCCCATGGTCTGAACCAGAGCAGATCTGAGGCAACGCGCCTCCAGAAGTCATCCGGATCTTCCTCAAAGTTTGCATATGACAGGGCGTAATCTTTAATTCTTGCGTCATTTCGATGTTCCGGGTCCGTTTTATACACTTTTTGGGTGAATCCGGGAGTTTCCGTAGAATTTATCATGATCTATCACGCATCTGAAACACTAATCAGTTTATTCCAACGATTAAAGTCATTTTGTTTTGTTTGTAATCCGGCCATTTGACACGATTAAATATTACAAACATATATGTATATGACGATCAAACAAAATTATCAAGACACGACGAAGTCGAATTCGTCATTTGTTGTAGTAATTTTCGAAAAATCAATGGTATATTCCGATACGTGAGGATGGCATAAATGAAGGAATGGATGTTAAGTGAAGCAGAAGGGTATGAGATCCTTGGAAAGTATGGCGTTCCTGTACCTGCGTTTACGATTGTAACCACTGCAGAAGAAGCAGGAGATGTTGCAGAAAGTATTGGATTTCCTGTTGTGATGAAGATCGTTTCACCGCAGATTACTCACAAGAGTGACTCTGGCGGGGTTGTCACCAGTATTGGAACAAAGGAAGGGGCTCAGGCTGCTTTTAACCGGATTGTGACCAGTGTTAAGGAATACAACCCCGAGGCAAAGATTGAAGGGGTCATCATCGAAGAGCAGGCACAACCCGGTCTGGAACTTATTATCGGCGGGAAAACAGATCCTACCTTTGGTAAGGTCATTACCTTTGGGGCAGGCGGCACACTTGTTGAACTGATGAAGGATGTGACCCTGAGAATTCTTCCGGTAACCGAGGTGGATGTGAGGGAAATGGTCAAAGAGATCAGAAGTTATCCTTTGATCTCCGGATATCGTGGTTCCAAACCAAAAGACGAAGAGACACTGGTCAGGATAATTCTGGATGTCTGCAGACTATTTGAGGAAAATGCGCAGATGAAAGAGTTTGATATCAATCCGCTCCGTCTGTACGAATCCGGTGCCTGTGCTGTTGACTCGCGCGTTATCATGACGGATAATATGGATGTGGTGAAAAAGCCAGAACGTCCTGATGTTCCCCCTGAATACTTCAATCCCCGGTCAGTTGCTGTCATCGGCGCATCAGATGATCCCACAAAGATGGGCTATGCGGTCATGCATAATCTTCTGCATTTCCCCGGTCAGCTTTATCCGGTGAACAATAAGCGTGATACCATTCAGGGTCTGAAGGCATATCCAACCATTGGTGATATTCCGTCGCCGGTTGATATGGCAGTCATTACGGTGCCGGCAATGTATGTGCCTCAGGTCGTAGAAGAATGCGGTCAGAAAGGCGTCAATATTGCGGTCATCATCACTGCGGGATTTAAGGAGATGGGTGAAGACGGCAAAGCCCTTGAAGAGCGGGTTGTTGCGATAGCAAACAGGTATGGCACACGCATTGTCGGACCAAACTGTCTGGGGCTCATTGTTCCGCCCCGCGGCCTTGATACGACATATGTTCACCAGTCCCCCCGTCCCGGCAAGATTGCATTCCTTTCTCAGAGTGGTGCTATCGTAAATACGGTTGTGGACTGGAGTCTTTCAGAAGATATCGGGTTTTCCGCAGTCGTTTCCGTAGGAAACCAGGCTGATCTGAACTTCTTTGATTACATGCGATGGGTTGAGCGTGACCCGAACACCAAGGCAATTATCATGTACATCGAGCAGATCAGTGACGGTGAGGCTTTTATGAAGGTTGCAAGTGAGGTTTCAAAGACAAAACCAATCATTGCGATTAAATCCGGTTCTTCTGACCGTGGTTCAAAGGCTGCAGCTTCCCACACGGGATCCCTTTCCGGCTCGTATGATGTATATATGGAAGCATTCAGACGCTCAGGCGTCCTTGCCGTCCATACCCTGACAGGTGCATTCCTCGCAGCTGAGATGCTCTCGCACCCCAAGAGATATCCAAAAGGGCCACGCGCTGTTGTCGTCACAAACGCCGGTGGATTTGCGGTGCTGTCATCTGACTATTCTGAACGGTATGGCATTGATATTGTGGATCTGCCTGCGGAGGTTATTGCAGAAATGAATGAATTCCTGCCTGAATTCTGGAATAAAGGAAATCCTGTGGATCTGTTGGGTGACGCCTCCGAGCGCCGGTTTGAACAGACCTTTGAGGT
>CAZBYH010000010.1:0-20335 GCA_964496155.1 uncultured Methanoculleus sp. | reverse complement strand
ACTGCATCTCTTTTTCAACGGTGTCTTCAAAGAGCATGGTGTCAGGGTTCTGGAAGACCAGTCCTGCTTTTTCTGCAAGGCGGGTGACCCGCTCATCTGCTGCATTCATGCCGCAGGCGGTCACCGTCCCTGATGTCGGGCGTAAGAGGCCGTTGAGGTGTTTCACCAGCGTCGTCTTCCCGGAGCCGTTCTCACCGATGATGGCAACGAGTTCGCCGGGACAGATCTGGAGACTGACTCCCCTGAGGGCGGGGTGCTTTCCGTAGGTATGTACAAGATTATCCACCGCAATCCGCGGTTCGCACGTTTGTTCGAGGGACGCGGTATCCACCAGTTCTCCGTTGAGCTGTTCTTCATCGGTATAGGTGGCAAAGAACGTTTCTGCCGTCTCGTCTTTGGTGACTCGCCCATTTTCAATCGTGATGACCCGATCGGCGATGGCAGCGAGTTCACGGGGTTTCTGCTCTACCACGATGATGGTCTTGCCCGCTTCCCGGAGTCTGGTGAGGATGGCAATGATGCTCCCCGTCGCAGCGGTGTCAAGCTCTGCGGTTGCTTCATCAAGGATGATGCAATCTGTGCCGGACGCAAGGGTGGCCGCAAGCGCCACCCGCTGTTTCTGTCCGCCGGAGAGAGAATGGGGTTCGCGGTAGCGGAGACTCGTCAGATTGGTGAATGCGAGCATCTCCTCCAGACGAATTTTGACCTCTTCTGCTTGCAGGCCACGGTTCTCGAGACCGGAGAGGACTTCCTCCTCAACGGTCGTGAATATCAGCTGTGCATCAGCATCGTCAAAGACGACTCCGACCGTTCTGCCGATGTCGCCCATGTCCTTGTATCCCTGCACATCCCGTCCAAAGATGGCGAGGGTTCCCTCTGTCTTTCCTTCGTATTCATGACAGAGGACACCTGCTGCTGCGAGACAGAACGTGGTCTTTCCTGCACCGGTAATGCCGTTTATCAGTACGCACTCACCCCGCTGAATAATGAGGTTCACATCCGTGAGTGCAGGGGTTAACCCTTGCGGATAGGTGTAGGAGAATCCGGTGAACCGGAATGCCGGGGTATGGATATCATCCGATTCGTCTTCCATTGTTTTCCGGCACACCTGCGCATCCTCACCCTTTGCTCCCCGCATCAGAATCTTTGAGGATGGGATATAGAGCACCTGTGCGATGACGGCGTTTGCAATGGCCGTAAGAACAATGACCGGGGAGACGGCGATGATGAATGCACCTACGGTAAATCCTTCTCCGGGTGCGGATATGAAGCCTGATGCAATGACCAGGACACTTATGCCAATAAAGGTGAATCCGCTCACGAGCGTGGCAGCAAAGGTGGAAACCGTGGGTGCAAGGGGGATATGCTTTCGTGTCGCTGCATACAGGGCCATACAGATTAGTGCGCCCAGTGGTTCTGACAAAAGGTTTGCCGGCGGGAAGATGGAGTGGCTGATCAAAGCAGAGATGAGCCCTGCCACAATGCCGATGCCGATGGTGTCCCGCACATTCGGACGAATGAGGATGATGGCAAGGCAGTACAGAGCGATAATTGGGTTTGATACGATGGCCGTCGGAACGACATTCATGAGGTAGCGGAGAATCGCACCGATGGCAAGGAGAATACCTACGATGGCAATGTCACGGGATTTCATGACCGGTTCCTCCCGTATGCGTATCGGATAATGTGGTGAGTGTGGATGTAATAATCATTAATGCATATATTTGTACATTAGTGGATATATGTTTATTGGGTCGAAACACCTCAAATTGTGATTTTCCCCTCGGTTTTCTATGAATATCTCATTCCTTTTTGCTCCGAAAAACCGGTATCTGAAAAGAGGGACATCCCGTCACAAAAAAGATCATTTCCGGACGTTTTCTTTCCGGATGCAAAAGATGGGTGATGAGGTATTCGCGCTGCGGCAGAACCAAAAAAGGGTGAGGGGATGTCAGGAGTGGATGGAAAGGATGCCTGCACGTGCATCCCTGCCATCACAGAAAAAACGTCAGCGTGCCAGAAATATAGGCACCGGAACCTCTTCCATGAGTCGGGGAAAGAGTCTGTTGCCGCCTGATTTTGGGTTTCTTCCGTATCCACCCATGACAATCAGGTCATATCCATTACTCTGCGCTTCTTTGACGATCTCATCTGCGGCGATTCCCTCGACAATCTTTGTCTCTGTCGGGATGCCTTCCCGGTTAAAGAAGAGGAGCACCTGTGTCATTTCATCATTGGTGCTTTTACGCAAATCCCGCCAGATTTGGGCTTCATAGTTTTCAATTCTGCTGCACATATTCGACTGGGTGCAGAAATTGAATGCCATTGACTTTGAATCCCGTTTGTCCAGTACCGAGAAGAGCACTGCCTCTGCCTTCTTCTCTTTTGCAATCCGGAGTGCGTAGAGCGCTCCCTTGTGGCTCCACATTGAGCCGTCCAGTAATACAAGTATCTTCATTATTTTTCCATCTCCTAAAGCATTCCAAACATTCCATACAGCATGACGAGGCCGACTGCGACGGTAATAACCAGCACGACCATTCCTATCTTCAGGAACTCCATAAAGGAGATCGCTATTCCTTCCCGTGCTGCCACACCGAGTACCACCACATTTGCTGATGCGGCAATGGCCGTTCCGTTTCCGCCCATGCAGGCTCCCAGGGAAAGGGCCCACCAGAGTGGATAGACGTCCATCGTTGCACTCATATCATGAATGAGAGGGAGGAGTGCCGCGGTAAGCGGGATATTGTCCACCACTGCCGAGGCAAATGCCGAGAACCAGGTAATGACAAACATTGCCTCAAACTGGGTTGACACCATGTCGATCATATACAGGGAGATCATCTCGATGATGCCGGTGTTGACGAGCGCTCCTACGATGACGAAGAGGCCGGCAAAGAAGAAGAGTGCGGTCCACTCAATCTTCTCAAAGATCTCTTCTGGCTGCACCCGGCTCCATATCAAAAGGATGGCAGCCCCGATGAGGGCGACTTCTGCCGGTTCAAGGGTGAGGGCGGGGTCGACAAACGGGAAGATGACGTTCAGATATACCCCGATCGAGCTGTGGATAAAGAAGAGGAAGACCACGAGGAGGATGACCACGACCGATTTTTTGAAGAGTTTTTGGTCTGTGATTGCTCCCTTTTCATCCAGACTGTCGATGGTCTTTTTGATGACCTCTTTCTCTTCTTTGGTGACTTTCATTGACCGGCCGTAGATGACGAGGAAGAAGATGATCACGATAATCATATCAACGACGGCAATCGGCCCCATGATGGTGATGAATTCATTAAAGGAGAGACCCGCAGAGGAGGCGATCATGATGTTTGGAGGGTCACCGATAAGGGTGGCAGCACCACCCACGTTGGATGAAAGGATCTCTGCCATCAGGAAGGGCACCGGGTTTAAATTCATCAGTTTGGTGATGTACAAGAGCATCGGTGTTAAGAGGAGAACTGTCGTGACATTGTCTAGAAAGGCGCTGACGACTGCGGTTACTACCGAGAACAGGATGAGCACCATGATGGGACTGCCTTTGGCCATCTTTGCAGTGCGGATTGCGATGCTCTCAAAAAGACCACTCTGCCGGGCCACATTGATGATGATCATCATGCCCATCAACAGGAAGATGGTACCGAAATCAATGTGCGTAAGCACCGAATCCCACGGCACAATCCCCAGGAACACGACCACCGCGGCACCTGCCATGGCGGCAACAGCGCGGTGGATACGCTCATCGATGATAAGAATATATGTCGCAATGAAGACGACGAGGGTAATGAGCTGAACGATTGTTAACATGGTAAATCACGTCAGAATATGATTGTTGGCTGTCCCAGTGACTGCGCGAGAACGATGGTATCTCCGCTCACATCACAGGAGTCCGGATTATTGCTTGCATACCGTTTCGGAAGGGCAATAAGATCAAAGCCCGGCGCCATTTTCAGGATATCCTGCCGTCTGTTCCCCACAGTCATGCGCCGCTTGCAGGAAATACCGTGTGAGGTGAGGCTTTTTTCATAGTCATCAAGGAGGCGTATGCCATATTCCTCCTTTTTCCGGATGAATTCCGCGCCTGCCTCAGCACTGATGGATGCCTTGATGATATCGTGAACCTGTGCATCGGTGATAAAGATCAGGGTGACTGCCGCGTCATGATAAACGGAGAGCAGTTCGCCGATGGATTCTGACACGGTGGTGACCGAAAAGTCCAGCGGGAGCAGAATTGTTTTAATCTCGCGTGGCCGCATCTCCTCTTCCGTGAGCATATATTCACTGTATTCCTTCTGGATAGACTCATATTTTGAGCCGACCAAACCCTTGAATTTGCGTTTAATGAGGCCTTCGTAATATGGCATAGATTTTTTCCTCTGATTATCACTATGATGAACTGAAAGGTTATATTGGTAATTCACTCCACGAATTATTAAGTGTGTTGTTTCACATGCAACAACACTTAGGAAAATCTGAAATTTTTCATTGCGGCATCGAGTCTCCGCTGACACACCGGGCAGAGGGTCTTACGTTTCCTGTCCAGTTCATCAAGGGTTGTCGGGCAGAACATGATGCATTCGCCGTTTTTGCAGTGATCGAGCCCCAGCATATGGCAGAATTCGTGGGTGCCCTCCTTCACTACCCGGTCGATGGTATCGTAGAAGTCACCCTTTCTCTGATAATATCGGTTATCGAGGCGGACGGTTGAGACGATGCCGGCACGCACCGACGGGCGGGCCAGACCAAAGACAAAATCGCGCCCCGGAATAAAGAGATCTTTTCCCGTGACGATGAGGATGTAGTCTCCGATGCCATGCTGACGGGTATAGATGTCCTGCATGTCTGAAAGAATTTTAGATGCGTTATACTGGTTTCGTGCTCCATCAAAACCGCGCAACATAACCGGGTTTTCCCGCAACTCAACGTCTGCGCCAAGAATTGCTCCGATTGCCTCTGCTACAGGGATCTGAAGACCATTCGGTGACGTTGAATCCCAAAATATAAGGAAATTCATCCTAAATACCATTGTCGATGGGGAACTATAAGCATATTGAAGAACGTTTTTCCCGTTTTATCATCGAAAATTACCGTTCTGCCACAGAAATCGGTGTCGGCAGAAACTTTACCACAGCTGAGATGCTCGCCTGTGCGGGTGTAACGGTCCGAACCACCGATCTCTTCCACCAAAAGCCGCCAAACGATATCCCGTTTCTCCGGGATGATGTCTGTGCACCGGATACGTCATGGTACCAGGGCACTGAGCTCATCTACGCCGTCCGGCCGGGGATTGAGATGGTACCCTGCATCATCGCGCTTGCCCGGTTGGTGAACGCTGACTGCGTCATCTACCATCTGGGAAATGAAATCTATGAACGTGGGGGTTCTATCATTGACTGCGGTGTTGTGCTCCACCAGTATCATACCCGCGTCTAAAAGCCGTCGAAGAGGGTCTTTTGAGACCGTTCGGGGATCGGTTTGGGTTCTGACGCAGGTTGTGGTGCAGGCTCCGGTGACCGCGCTGCCTTCCGGGGCACCGCAGACGGTTCCTCAGGAGCTTCTCCGGTTTCAGGGCGCAAACGCTGCATCTCTTTGGGCGGTTCCGGTGTAACCGCCTGCCCTTTCTTGAGCTTCTTACGGGTGTATCCCAGTTCTTCCTCGCGCCGTTCTTTTGCAAGATCTTTGATGATTGCAGCCGCCTTTGCCTTGTCCCGGATAAAGAATTCCAGCTCGTCTTTGTCGAGATACAGGGTGCGGGCATACTCTTTTGGATCAGCCCCGATGAGCTTTGCGAGAGGCGTGAAAAAGTCCTCGCGCAGTGCGCTTCCCGGGATATGGTAGTTCTCCCCGAGTTTTCCCATGATGCCGCTTCGGAGCGTCTTCTGTTTCCGTCCGGTGCCCATCTTGCGCCAGCGCTCCGGCGGCATGATGCGTGCATGAATACCGCCGCCTTTTGCTGCCTCCGCAGGCCCCATGACCATCAAAGCGGATGCATATTTCCAGAGCGTGTAATACTGGCGGCGAAAGGTGCGGCCGATGAAGCGGTCGGCACCAGAGAGTGTCTGGTAGGCATATGCCTTTTCCTCTACGCCTTTAACGGAGGTCACTGACTCCTCAATCCATTGCCCGATGGTGTCCGGGGTGTCGTCCACTTCCCGTGCATAGCGCAGCAGGGTTTCATCGTCTGCACCGTAATGAATGGCTTTGATGAGTTCGAATATTGACGTGCGTTCATCTTTCTGTGAGGTGTGCACATCACCTGCTTTGAGATGTGTTGTGCCGATGGCAGCAGCAGCGAGGCTGTTTATAGCTGATCGCATATCTCCCCCCGCATTTTCCGCAATCCGTTCAAGCGCTGCGATGTCACAGTCCACGCCTTCAGATTTGCAGATATAACGCAGATGTGGCACGATGCTCTTTGCCATGATGGCCTTGAACTGAACCGTATCGCAGAGGGTTCGAATCGACTGGTCAAGGCCGTAGAGATCGTTTGCAATGAGTATTATTGGCTGGCGGGACGATCGGATCACATCTGCTATTGCACGGGCTCCGCCGCGGTCGGCGTTGCCGTGGATATTATCAGCCTCGTCAAAGATGATCAGGCGCCGTCCGGTGCCCGTCAGGCTTGCGGTCGTGCTGCCCACACCGGCTATTTTCTCGATGACTCCCTTGGTGCGCTGGTCACTTGCGTTGAGTTCGATGACGTCCCAGCCCATATCACGGGCGAGGGCGTGGGCTGCGGTGGTCTTTCCGATACCCGGTTTTCCATAGAGGATAAGCGGTTTCAGGCCGGAATGCCAGGATTTGCCCCACTCAGCTATCTGCCGGATTGCTGAGCCGTTGCCGACAATGTCCTGCAGGCGCTGTGGTCGGTAGTGTGCAGCCCAGTCCATGGGTATATTCTCTGTGGCTGAAGGGTGAAAAATGCAATGGTACAGGTTTACCTATGGCTAAACCGTGGTCCTTGTTGTTGTGGTGTCCGGCCCTATTTATACAGGGCATGTCGTGTGCACAGCGGGCGAGGTTTGCTATTGCACCGCTATACGGAGGGAATATGCATATCCTTAACTAAAATGACACTGATGTGTTTATCTAAGATGGTGGTATTGTGGTAGAATGTCCCACAGACGAGATTGCAGAAGCTGTACGTGATTATGATGGCGTAAAGAGGAAGCGTGCAATCGGAGAAATAATTGAGACACTCCGTCTTGTAACCCCAAACGTACCGGTCTCCTTTGGAGATGATGCGGCACTGATACAGAATGGAGATACCGGCCTTCTTTTTGCAGCCGATGGAATATGGAGTCGTCTTCTGGATGCAGATCCCTACTGGGCAGGTTTCTGTGCCGTGCTGGTTAATGTACATGATATTGCCGCGATGGGCGGCACACCGCTTGCAATGGTGGATATTCTCTCAGTCAAAGACTCGATAGTCTGTCGTGAGGTGCTGCGGGGAATGTATGAGGCATCTGCCAAGTTCTGTGTGCCCGTGGTGGGCGGACATCTGCATCCCGATGCGGAGTTCAATGCCGTTGATGTCGCTATTATTGGCACGGTGGATCCTGCACATGCAATATTTTCGCATACCGCACAGGTGGGTGACCGGATTGTCGCAGCGATTGACCTCCATGGACGGATACACCCTTCATGCGCCCTGAACTGGGATTCTGCTACCCTGAGGACGGCAGAAGAGGTACAGGCACAGGTCCGGGTGATGCGCACTCTTGGCGAACAGGATCTGGTGACGGCGGGAAAGGACATCAGCAATCCCGGGGTCATCGGCACGCTTGGGATGATGCTTGAGACCAGCAAGAAGGGCGCCGATGTCTGCCTTGATGACATCCCGCGGCCTGACCTTGATGCCCTCGGTATCACCTTTGAGCACTGGGCACGTATGTATCCGGGGATGGGTTTTATCTTATCTGTCTCTTCTGCGGCCGTGGATCAGGTTATTGACCTGTTTTCCGGTGTCGGGATGACTGCGGCAGATATCGGGGTCGTGACCGATTCACGCAAATTGTTCATTCATCATGGTGATAGTGAGTCTATGGTGTTTGATCTGGAAATAGAGGGAATCATGGGGATTCCTATGAATGATTAATGAGGAACGGTTAATGGTTATTGGGATCGGCGCCGGGACGGACCCGGCATCTGTCCGGGCGACCATGGAGAAATTCTCCGGCATTATTCCTCTCCGCTGTTTTACTCATCCTGATAACCGGGATGTTTTTTCCGGTTTCGATGCGGTGTATGCTTCGGTTCCGGAAAAGGCATTGGTGCAGGCACTCTTCTCCGGTTCGATTGATGCGGCCGTCCGTGGCAGCCTGCCGTCGAATCAAACGTTATCCGCATTGAAACGGATTTTTGGCGTTTCCCGTCTGGAGCGGATTGCTTTTCTGGAAACACCGGACGGGATCCGGTTTTTGCTCGCGCCCGTTGGTGTGGATGAGGGATGGACCGTTGATGAGAAGGTCTCTTTGATTGAACAGGCACGAAGAATAGCGCCTGTCTTTGGGGTGAGCGACCGTGTGGCTGTGCTCTCTGGTGGGCGCCTTGGTGATGTGGGGCGTCATCCGGTGGTGGACAGAACGATTCGGGAGGCAGAGGAAGTGGCTGCCTCTACCGGCGCTGATCATGCAGAGATTCTGATAGAATCTGCGGTCTCTTCCCACGGGATAATCATCGCTCCGGACGGTATATCGGGAAACCTTATTTTTCGCACATTATGTCTCCTGGGAGGGGGCGTTGGACATGGTGCACCGGTGGTAAATATTGACCGTATTTTTGTCGATACTTCGCGCGCCTCATCAGATTATTCGAATTCAGTATTGATTGCCAATTCTTTGTTTAAATGTTATTAAAGGATTATTGCACAATCAAATCGCGATAATGTACCCATTTTTCCATTCTTTTCAAATGGCATCTAATTTGTTTCAGAGGTTTGAAATATCCTGAATATACTCCTTATTGTTGGTTTTACAAGGCATATTCTCCCGGATTTCCAGAAAGTTTTTATATTAACTTGCTGATTTTCTTTCTGAGGTGGAATAGAAATGGCGAATGATCTACCTATCGCTGCAGTCGTAAGGATTGCAAAGAACAACGGTGCTGAGAGAGTTGGCAGCGATGCCGCAGAGGCAATCGCAGATGCTGCTCAGGAATACATTGCAGAGCTTACCAGAGAAGCAAGTAAGTATGCAAAGCACGCTGGCCGAAAGACGATCAAGAAAGAAGATGTTGACCTTGCGGTCAACGAACTAAATGCGAACTAAACGCGTATAGAACGTTTAATACATCTTTGAAAGTGGTTAACCCATTTTGGGTAACCTTCTTTTCGTAGAAACGTGCCTGAAACCTTTGTTTCCGGCATTTTTAAAAAAAAAGGATCTGAAATTATCAGATTATTTTGATTTTAGATAATTCCTTTTGTACTGGGAATCTCGGTGCGTCCCGGCGTCACTGCCGCTGCCATGGAGAGTGCGACACCGAATGTTTTGAAGAGTGCTTCACAGATGTGGTGATCGTTTCTGCCCTCTGCCTTCATGTGTGCGTTGATACCGGCGTGGATACAGAGCGTGTAGAAGAAGTGTTCAAAGATATCGGGGGGAATGCACCCGAACCCGGTAGGTGAAAAAGCTGCATCATACACCAGATAGCCGCGGCCGCCAAGATCAAGGGTCACCGTGGCGATGGCCTCATCCATGGGCACTGCCATGTGGGCAAACCGCCGGATGCCCCGTTTCTCTCCGAGTGCCTGTGCGAGTGCCTCACCGAGAACGATTGCGGTGTCCTCGATGGTGTGGTGGCAGTCAATATCGAGGTCTCCTGCTGCTTTGATGTTCAGGCTGAATCTTCCGTGACGTGCACAGGATTTAAGCATGTGGTCAAAGAACGGGATGCCGGTATCGATGGCACTCTTTCCTTCGGTATCCAGATTCACCATGATGGTGATCGCGGTTTCTGTTGTTTTTCGGGTGATCTCTGCCTGTCTCATCTTTCTGCCTCTTCGATTGCTTGTTTAAGGGTGATAGAACCTCTGTACAGGGCTGCGCCGAGTACAATGCCCTCTACACCCATTTCACGCATTGCACGCACGTCCTGTGGCGTTGTGATGCCTCCTGATGCGATGATGGGGATAGACACAGCCTCCCGGAGACGTCGCACCGGTTCTGTGGCGATGCCATTGCATAGTCCCTCCACATCAACATTGGTAAAAAGGAGGGATCCTGCACCCCGCTTTTCGAAGAGACGGGCCATGGTGATCACATCGCCTGCGGTTGTTTCCCACCCGTGGACGACAACCGAGCCGCCCCGGGCGTCCACGCCTGCCATCACCGCCTCCTTTCCATACTCTAAGGCGATCTCCGTGATCGCGTCCGGACGTTCAACTGCCAGTGTGCCGATGATCACGCGGGCGACACCGGCATCGAGCCATCCTGCTGCATCCTCTGTGCTTCGGATGCCGCCTCCGAGCTGTATCTCCGCGCCGGTGGAGCGGATGATCTCTTTGATCAGACTGACATTTCTTTCCGCGGCACCAAAGGCACCGTTGAGGTTGATGATGTGCAGGGCATCTGCACCCTGATTTAACCAGTCCTGTGCCCGGGAGACGGGGTCTCCGTAGGTGACCGCTTTCTCACGGTTGCCCTGTACCAGCTGCACACAGGTGCCGTCCAGGATATCGACTGCGGGAAATACTTTCATACGTTCTTCACCGGATCAGCCGGTCAATCGGCATCACGAGGATATCGCGTGCCCCCGCATTGCGCAGGCGGGTGATCAGCTGGTATACCCGTTCTTCATCGACCACGGCATGGACAGCGACGAGACTGCCATCGGATGCGACGTCCATCACGGTCGGGCCGCCGAGACCGGGCAGCGTTTCTTTCACTTCAGCAAGTGAGTCGCGGTGCACATTCATCATCAGGTAACACTTGCCGCGGGCTGATATCACACTCTCAAGTGCGAGGGTGATCTCATCGATCTTTTCCTTCCTCTTCTGCATCGCCGCATTGTTCCCGATGAGGGTGGTCGTTGATTGGAGGATCTCTTCTATCACCGTCAGATGGTTGGTCTTGAGAGTGGTGCCGGAACTGGTCAAATCCACAATCGCTTCCGCCACCCCGAGATAAGGCGTTGCCTCACAGGCGCCGCCGACGGGAAAGAGACTGACCTCGATACCTCGTCCCCGGAAATACTCCTCGGTCATGTTCGGAAATTCGGTTGCAATGCGTTTCCCTGCAAGTTCTTCAGGGGTTTTGATACCGGAATCCTCCGGCACCGCGAGCACCAGTGTGGCGCTGCCCATCTTTAAGTCAAGGATTTCGGTGACCGATGCACGGCGTTCCCGGACCATGTCGCGTCCGGTAATCCCCAAATCTGCGGCGCCGTTTGCCACATATTCGGGAATGTCAATCGGCCGGGCAAAGAGCACTTCGACACCCGGGTCACAGGTTCGTGCAATCAGCGTACGACTGGATGAACTATGGAGATGGAGTCCTCCTTTTTCCAGAAGTTCAATGATCGGTTCTGAAATACGCCCTTTATTCGGGATTGCCAACCGTAGGTGCTCTCGTGTCTCGTCTGTCATATCTGTGCTACCATGTTCTGGTCTTAGAAGGTCTTCATCTCTCCGCGGATGACCCGCTCGGTGATTGAGGTGATATCGGCAAGACCTGCATCGATAATTTCCTCAATGCCGCGGCTGATGGCAGCGGTGTCTGCCCCCTTTGCTGCGACATACTGTGCACCTGCAACGAGCGGCTGATCAATCGGGCGCCCGATCTGGGAGAGGAGCCTGATGTAGAGGTCCTCGATGCCGTCCAGTTCGCGTGCACACTGCTGTGCCATCTCGGTGGAAAGGAGGTTGTATATCTTTCCGATATGGTTGATTGGGTTCTTTCCGCTGGTGGCTTCCATGCTCATCGGGCGGTGGGGGGTGATAAGTCCGTTTGCACGGTTGCCCCGGCCAACAGACCCGTCATCTCCCATCTCTGCTGAGGTGCCGTTTACGGTCAAAAAGATGGCGCCTTCCTTTGTGTAATTGTCACCGGTGTTGATCTCCACTGCTACCCGGCGTTCTGTGATGCCGGATGCGACCCGCTGTACCTCTTCCCCAACCCTGAGAACCGCCTCTTTGTAGTCGTCCATGTCGGTGCAGAACCGGTCGATCATCGGCACGCAGAGGGTGAGATTGATCTCATCTTCCTGCCGCAGACCCATGATCTTGATATCGGTCCCGATGATGGGGTTTTTCGGCCGGTATACCTCGTCAAGGTGGTTACTCACGGCAAGGATGACATTCTCAAGGTCAGAGAATGGCGCATGGCCCACCCCAAATGAGGTGTCGTTAGCGTGGGGAAGGGTTTTTTCCTCCCGGGCAAGGAACACATCACGCAGGTCAGACGATCCGACCCCCATACGGCAGTCAACGATGACATCCCTGTCCATATTGAGGAATTCCAGGGTATTGGAGAGATATTTGCGCGCTGCCTCGAGTGCAATCGCATCGGTGGGCATCGTCGTGCCGTTAAAGGTCTTTGTCGCACGCCCGGTCAGAAGCACATACATCGGTTTGGTGATCTTGCCTCCGCCGAACCGCGGAATGGACTCTCCTGCCACAATTTCACCCTGATCGGTGTTGTGATGAAGGACAGCACCGCATTCTTCCAGGTATGCCTTTGAGAGGGCCTGAGAAATAGCTTCTGCGATACCGTCTGCAAGACTGTCCGGGTGGCCGATACATTTGCGTTCTGCAAGTTCCAGTCTCTGTTTGTTGACTGGTGTTTCGCTGAGTGTTTCAACTGCAATATTACGTCCCATTGATCTTCACGAACTCCTTATGGATAATTAGAATGTGGGTTCATTGATGAGATAAGAATTTCCTTTGGGGTAATATATTACTTAGAGTAATATTTTGTGAAAAAAGAAGAGATCAGTTTTTAATCCGGACATCAGACCGGATGGTAAGGCAGCATTCGCCGTTTCTAAACACCCTGACCGTGCCACCGCTCTCTGATATGGTAACACCCACCGAAGGGGTGATGCGGGTAAGAGACGCGATGGCCCGGTGTCTGCCACCCATACCGTGGGGGAGGCTCAGGTCTTTCACTTTCACATCGATATACTGGCCGGCTGACTGGATGGATCCTGTGGTGTCCACCACAAAGATGCCGTCTAACTGGGCAAACTCCTTGACACTCTCCCAGTTGTCGCGGTTGGTGATGTCCCGCACCTCTTTCCTATGACCCTGATAAGGGTTGATGATCGCCGAGTGGGAATGACTGCCAATCTCCTCGGTGTTGCCGATGATAAACGCAGTGCCAATGGAGCGCCCCTCCCGCCCTTCAACTGCGATCTCAAGGGCCAGCTGGAGGATGGCCGTCATGACGCCCCGCGGCACCAGATCGTCAAACTCCTTGACGCTGATGAACTCCTCGCCCTGACTGATGTCATAGACGAGAATCGCGTAGGGGAAGACGCCGACGACGGTGCCAATCTCATACTTCTGGGAGATGTAGATCTGCACGGCGGCATCGTGCAGGTGGCGCTCAGAGATCTCGAGGATGTCGTGCATCGTGAGGTCACGGAGGACATCGAGCTGGAGATCCTGCACCCAGATGATGGGTATGTCGGAGGTGAACTCCACCGGCTCCATGAAGGAGACGATCGCCTTTGCGCCGATATCTTTTGCAAGTCCTGCTGCCGCATTCAGCAGTATATTGTTCATAGCAGCTCCTTTACCAGCGCCGGAATATCAGATGGTTTTCCTGCAACCGGGAAGCCGAGCGCTCTGAACCGTGCAATCTTTGAGACAGCATTACCCTCTCCACCCTCGATGATGGCGCCTGCATGGCCCATCCGCTTCTCCGGCGGGGCAGAGATGCCCGCTATATAAGTGACGAGCGGGAGGTCAGTTGAGGTCGCCCCCTCCTCCTCGAGGTTTCCGCCGACCTCTCCAATAAGGACAACCGCCTTTGTTTCTGGGTCAGACTCAAAACGTTTCAGCACCTCGGTAAAGGTCTGGCCAATGACCGGATCGCCGCCGATGCCAACAATGGTTGACTGCCCGATACCGGCCCGCGTGAGTTCGTTTATCACCTCATAGGTGAGGGTTCCGCTGCGGGAGATGATGCCCACATGACCGGGCATGGCAAGCTGTGGCGGCATAATGCCGAGTTTCAACTCACCGGGGGAAAGGATGCCGGGACAGTTTGGCCCGATAACCGTGCACCCTTCCATCCGTGCAAAGGCAAGCGCCCGCATGGTGTCGTGCACCGGGATGCCCTCGGTGATCGCGACCACCAGTTCAAGGCCTGCACTTGCCGCCTCCATGATGGAGTCGCCTGCGGCAAATCCGGGCACAAAGAGAACTGAGGTTGTTGCATCGTGCTCTGCCACTGCTTCCCGCACGCTATTGTAGACCGGGATGCCATGCACCGTCTGACCGTCTTTTCCGGGAGTGACGCCTGCCACCACCCCACGTCCGCCAATCTCCTGTGCATACTGGTTCATGAGATTGATGTGGAATGCACCCTGATTGCCGGTTGCCCCCTGAACGATAACGCCTGTCGTATGGTCGCCGTATATCATGCTGCTGCCTCCTTTACTGCCTGTCGCACGACGTCTTCCATGGTGTCGAGCATCTGGTAGCCGTTCTTTGCAAGGAGCGCCTTGCCCTCCTCTTCGTTCGTGCCTGCAAGGCGGGTGATGACACGCTGTTCAATCCCCGCATCGATGATTCCTTTTGCGACTTCATCGCAGCGGGTAATCCCGCCGAGGAGATTGACTACGATGACCTTGACATCCGGCATGCCCGCCACCAGACGGACAGCCTTCATGACACGTTCCCGTCCGGCACCGCCGCCGACATCGAGGAAGTTTGCCGCTTTACCGTTGTAGTGTTTGATAAGATCCAGTGTCGACATGGTGAGCCCGGCACCGTTTCCGATGACGCCAATCGAGCCGTCCAGTTCGACATAGGAGAACCCGTTCTCTTCTGCCTCGCGTTCCCGAGGCGTGAGATCGCGGTTTGCGGTGATACCCTGTCGGGCAAGGGCATTGTCATCCACGATGAGTTTTGCATCGGCGGCAAAGACACCCCGTGAGGTGGTCACGAGGGGGTTGATCTCTGCCAGAAGAGCATCTGATGCACAGAATGCCTTGTAAAGATTATTGATAACCGGCCCGAGTTCTTTCGGGGCAGAACCCAGAATCTGGCGCATCAGATATCCCGGCACTTCGGTAAGGAGCGGTGAGAATCCGACACGGCGGAGGGCGTCCGGATTCGTCTGTGCAGTCTCCTCGATATCAACGCCGCCGGTCTCTGCAAAAAGAATCACCGGCTCTCGTGTTGAACGGTCGATGGTGATGGACACGTAATATTCATGGTCTATGGAAAGCTTCTCCTCAACAAGAATCGCCTTTGGGATGAGGCCCTTAATGGGGAAGGAAAAAAGGTGCTCAGCTGCAACGACGGCGTCTGCCTTTTTCGTGATGATAATGCCGCCTGCCTTGCCTCGTCCGCCCACATCGACCTGTGATTTGACCACGACATCGTCTGCGAATCCGTCGAGCTGATGCCCGAGTTCGTCGGGGTTTTTGATTACCACGCCGTTCGGGATAGGGATCCCATATTGTCTGAATATATCTTTTGCTTCAAATTCAAGGAGTTTCATCCGTTATTTCCTCATTTCTGCGTTATTCCAAGTTCAAATCCGTGGTGAAGTGCCTTCAGGTTGAGATCCTCGGTGCCTTTCGGGACACTGTCGAGCACCGCCTGTTCAATGGCCTTTCGGGACACCACACCGGTGGCAGCCACGAGGGCACCGAGCATGATGATATTTGCGACAATGACCCGGCCGAGGGTATCTTTTGCCTCCCGCGTGGCCGGGACTTCGATACAGCCACACTCTGGCCGCGAGAAGACCAGTTCTGTATCGACGAGCATCGTGGCATCCGATGCAGCACATGTTCCGTATTTCTCAAACCCTTGTTGGGACATGATGACATAGATATCCGGACAGGCAACTTTGGGGTAGAGAATGGGTTCGTCGTCGATGACAACCGCACTCATCGACGCGCCGCCCCGGGCCTCCGGTCCGTAGACCTGTGTCTGGACGGCGTGTTTATTGCCATACAGGGCTGCCGCACGGCCGAGAATCACCGCTGAGAGAATGACTCCCTGTCCCCCAAATCCGGAGAAAAGGACTTCGTGTCTCATTTCCGCACCCCCATTGCGGGGCGGTGCCGGTGCACAAACTCCCCGATAGTGAAATAACCCTCAGGGATGGGTATGCCTTCCTCTTCCATCCGGCGAACCTTCTGAAGGAGGATGGCATTTGTCCGCATCCACTCCACCTGATCGGTCACCTCGCGGAGTTTGTTTCTCCGGCCGTAGGCGGTCGGGCACTGCACCATCGCCTCGATAAAGGAGAGTCCTTCGGTGGCAAGGCCGGTTGCTATCGCCTTGGTGAGTGCTGCTGTGTGATAGGAGGTCCATCGGGCCACGTGGTTTGCACCCGCGGCTACGGCAAGTTCTGCCAGATCAAAGACCGGCTCTGCTGCCCCGTAGGGGGTGGTGGTCGATATCTTCCCCACCGGGGTGCAGGGGCTTCCCTGCCCGCCGGTCATGCCGTAGATCATATTGTTCATGCAGATAACGGTCATGTCGATATTCCGCCTGCAGGCATGAATGAAATGGTTGCCGCCGATTGCTGAGAGATCCCCGTCTCCCGTGAATACCACCACGTTGAGGTCAGGATTTGCCATCTTGACACCGGTGGCAAACGCAAGCGCTCTTCCATGAGTGGTATGCAGGGAGTCAGTGGTGATATATCCGGGTGCACGGGAAGAGCACCCGATACCGGAGACAAAGACGGTGTCATCGATCTCCCAGCCCATCTCGTCCACGGCCTTTACGGTGCAGTTCATCACGGTGCCGTTGCCGCATCCGGCGCAGAAGATATGGGGCAACCGGTCCTGCCGGTACCACTTCTCAAAGACAGCGCTGGTCATTGTTCTGCCTCCACTGCGGCATAGAGTTCTGCGGGGGTGTGAATCAATCCGCCAATCTTTGGCATGGAAAGAACCTTTTGGCCGGTCATATGCCGGGCAACCTCGCGTGCCATCTGACCGAGGTTTAATTCGGGCACGATGAAGGTTTTTGCATTGGGGAAAAGCTTCAGGGTGTCTTCCGGGAAGGGCCAGACGATGCGCAGGTTCAGGTGGCCGATGCACTCATCCGGATGGTCGTGAAGCACCTGCCGAACCGTGCGGGCACCGGGGCCGTAGGTAACAAAGACCGTCTCTGCCTCGGTGTTGACTGCATCATAATCTGCAATCTCGTGGCGTTTTGACTCCACCTTGTTGTAGAGGCGGGTGACCAGTTTTTCGTGGACATCCGGGTCGGTGGTATTGGGATATCCGCGTTCGTCGTGGGTAAGCCCGGTGACATGCACCCGGTGACCGCTCCCGAACTGCGGAAATCCGGGGACGCCGTCTTCGCCTCCCTGGAAGGGGAGTTCCCCCTTGATGAGGGGTTTTCGGGGTATGATATCGACCGAATCGGGGATGGTGATCCGTTCCCGCATGTGGCCTATTGTCTCGTCTGACATCACAAACGTGGGAACGCGGAACCGGTCGGCGAGATTGAATGCTTTTACGGTGAGTTCATACATCTCCTGCACAGTTGAGGGAACAACCGCAATCGTTGCCATATCGCCGTGGGAACCAAACCGACACTGCATCATATCGCCCTGTGCGGTCATCGTCGGCTGACCGGTTGACGGCCCGCCCCGCTGAATATTGACGACGACACAGGGAGTCTCGGTCATCACTGCGTAGCCGATGTTCTCCATCATGAGAGAGAATCCCGGCCCGGAAGTGGCCGTCATGGCACGGGCGCCGGTCCACGATGCACCGATAATGGAGCCCATACTCGCAATCTCATCCTCCATCTGGATGAAGGTCCCTCCCCTCTTTGGGAGGCGCAATGCCATCAGTTCAGCAATCTCGGTGGACGGGGTAATCGGATACCCGCCAAAGAAGTTGCATCCGGCCGCAAGTGCTCCCTCACAGCATGCGGTATTCCCCTGCATGAATTCAATTTTGCTCAAAACTCGATCACCACGCTTTTCTCGCAATAGGGTTCTTCCTCTTCCCAGTAAATAGCCTGATCCGGGCAGATCATCTGGCATGCACCGCAGAGCTGCCTGCCGTAGAGATGGCGCAGGCGGCAGTTCGTGCACCGTTCCGGCCGGTCAAGAATGGGGACGATAATACCCCGTTCATTGAGTTTTCTGCCCGGCTGAAATATCTTATAGGGGCAGACGGTGGTGCAAAGGTTGCAGCCTTTGCATCGCCGCTCATCGATCATTAACTTCATCCGGCACGTCCTGCTTATATATTGTGCTATTTCCATACTAAAGGTATCGACAGTCCTATCTGATTACCCAAAAAGGGAGGGAAATCAGAACATTTCAGAAAAGATTTTCTCTGATGCGAGGCGGACATCACGGAAGAGATCATTACCTGTTGCATCGATGGCAACGGTCAGGGGAAGCTCGTTACACTCGATGGCCCATATGGCCTCCGGCATCCCGAGATCTTCATAGAAAACCCCTTTCAGGGTCATGCGTGATGCCGCAAGTGCCGCACACCCGCCAGTGAAGGCGAGGTAAACGGCTCTGCCCCGGAGTTGTTCTCGTACAGTGTCGCCCATACCGCCTTTGCCAATGAGTGCCCGGAC
This sequence comes from uncultured Methanoculleus sp., assembly GCA_964496155.1. Classification (GTDB taxonomy): domain Archaea; phylum Halobacteriota; class Methanomicrobia; order Methanomicrobiales; family Methanomicrobiaceae; genus Methanogenium. The sequence goes on along the minus strand of CAZBYH010000010.1, from coordinate 1,596 downwards.
GCCTGCATCTAAAAGAAATCCGGAGAGTTCGTTCATGCGTGCACTGGTCGTGGGGCCGGCAGCGATGATGGCACCGTCCTTTACTACCGGGCCGCAGTGGTAGATAACCGCCCCTTTTGGGTCAAAGGGAATGCCCTCTTCCTGCATACGGAGATGGGCCTCGTCGCGGGCGGTGTATATCATCCCGGAGAGGGTGACCCGGTCGCCTGCCCGGAGGTGAAGCATTTCGTCACCGAGGGGGGTTGTGAGGTGGGTCATGGATAGTTCACCTCAACGGTGGCCCGCCGTGCTGCCCAGCACTGGACATTGAGTGCGACCGGAAGAGACGCGGTGTGGCATCCTCCCTTTTTAATCCGCACGCCAAGGCAGGTCGTCTTTCCCCCCAGTCCCATCGGCCCGATGCCAAGGGCGTTTACCGCGTCATATATCTCCTGTTCGAGGTGACTCATCGCACCGAGGGGGATGAGGAGCGCCTCTTTTGCAAGACTCATCGCCCCGTCTGCGGTGGAGCCGATGCCGATGCCAAGGATCACCGGCGGACAGGGTTTTCCTCCGGCCCGTAGCACGGTCTCGGTGATGAATCGGGCGATGGCGTTTGTCTCGGATGGGAGAAACATCCGCAGTGCTGAGACATTCTCGGATCCCGCCCCTTTCGGCAGCACGGTGAGGGTAAACGTCTCTCCCGGCGTGATATGCACCGCAGGCATGCCCATGCCGCAGTTGTCGCCGGTATTCTCCCGTGTGCAGGGAGAGACGACGTTGGGGCGGAGCGGAATCTCTGCGGTTGCCTGTCGCACGCCGTCCTCTACTCCTTCCCGGATGGCATCCGTGAACGGGACATCTGGTGGGATGGTGATGTACACAACCGGCACGCCTGTATCCTGACAGAGCGGGACATTGCGGGTCTCCGCCATGGTGATGTTCTCACGAATCGCTTCGAGTTCGCGTCGTGCAACCGGATTGTCTTCTGCGGCATATGCCCGCTCCAGTGCATCTTTCACATCGTTTGAAAGATGTATCTCTGCCTCTCTGAGCGCACGTACGGTCGCCTGCCTCACCGCAGTGCGCAGATTTTTTTGATCAGGTAATCCGGGCATGAATAGTATTCCAACTCTCCTCTTTTGAGTTGGGAATGATGGTAAAAAAGTATATGCCCCCCTAAGGGGGGAATATGCGAATATTATTCCTTTCTTTCAATGACGATTCTGCCCGGAGACGGAAGCTTGTAGATACCATGTTTCATGATATCCTTTACCTTCTCAGCGTTTGCAACGCTCGTGTAGCAGGTGAAGATCTTCTGGTCGACTTCAACACGTGCTGCGGTACCAACTGGCTTGCCAAAAGCACATCTCATACCTTGTGAGACACGGTCAGCACCTGCACCGGTAGCCTGTTTGTTCTCACGGAGAACGTGGTGTGGGTAGGTGCGGAGCTTGAGGTGGAAGTTCGCTCTGCCGATATCTTTGATCAACTTTCTGTTGAGACTGATACGTGCTGCTTCCATTGCGGTGTGGCGAATCTGACATTTTTCATCGACCTGGATTGAGACAGCAACCGGGAAATCAGCTTTCAGGTTGCCCATATCGAACTGCACAA
>CAZBYH010000009.1:0-20440 GCA_964496155.1 uncultured Methanoculleus sp. | reverse complement strand
AATTCCCACAACTATACTAAACCCTGGGAGATATCGCTCACATTCTTTGCCGCGGCAAGTTTCCTCGATAATATTTCGCCCCTGACAACCGGTGGTGGATATTGGGAGAAGTACGAGAAATCAAGGAACAATATCCTTCACCATGCCCTCTACCTCCACGAAGGGAAGTATGTTGTCCGTGACAAAACGCTGCTTCTGACAGAAGCAGCAGAGATCGCAGATCTTGAATCGGGGGACAAAGATCAGATTCAGGAAGCAAAGGCTCGGATTCGGGACTTATACACGGTAAAGGACATCAAAGAGGCTGCCGGGGAATGATCATCAACAATAAAAAAAGAACAGCATACCTTCTTTTCGCTCTTCCTTTGAGCATTATTGTTGCCTACATCTTCACCTCCATAGCGCCTGTCTTTAAGCTACATCCCTCGCCTTTTGTGCTGACTGTCGGCGTTGAATTTTTATGCGGTCTCTTTTTGGCTGTCGCAGTGGGTATGCTTTTTAACGAAGATTCACGGATAAATGGGGTTATTTACACGGGTGTATTTGCCGCAATACCCATATTTTATGTCTATTTCTCTCCGTGGGCAGACATCGGCCTTCTGAAGCTCACCTTATCGGCGGGATTCCTGTGTGGTGCGGTGTTTGTTGCAAAGGTGGTCATCACGAATCGTTATGACGATCTTGCAAAATTTGCCAAGGTACTCTTTACCCTGTTTTTTACCATCATCATCTGTTTCCTCGCCTATGAGATGTATCTGACCACCTTTGCACCTGATGCGGTGGTGAATGAGGCGTATGCGACGCAAAATATCTTCTTTTTCGGTGCCGGGATTATTCTGTCCATAATTCTCTACTGGCTTGCGCTAAAAATCACCGTCGGTGTACGGGCATCTGAAATATTTATATTCGGGCCGCGTTCATCGGGGAAGACGTATTTTGTCCTCGGCCTGTGGAGCTACATATCAGAGCACTTCGAGAGAGGCCATTCAAACGAGGGCGTTGTCTTAACAGGCGACCCCAATGACGAAGGTGATGAACTGAGAATCTCAAGCCTTTATGCAAACATTCTCGACGGAAAAATTCTTTCCCGGACATATCGATACCAGATGGTGATGTACCAGCTTACCGGAAAGAAATACGGCATCATTCCGGTCAAATGGACGGTTGTTGATTATGCAGGCGAGTATTACGACGAGCTAAATGAGATAAACTTTAAAAAGGCCGTCTCCCTGTTAAGCGACCGGCTCCGTATGCCGGAGAATGAAGTCAGAAAGAGTGCAGGAACGATCGATTTTGTGAAGTACATTAAATTGCACCACCCGGAAGAACTCATCGACCCCGAGTTTACCAAAAGTGTCATACTGTCGACGATGTACGGCAATTTTCTCAGGGCAGGAAAGGTCATGTTTCTCATTGACGGCGAAAAAATTACCGATGACAGAAAGGGCCATGCACAGTTGGCACGGGAATTCGGGGGGTATATGAAGACTTTGATTGATCTGGAAGGGAAAAATTATCTCGGATTTTTCCGCCCCAACAAGAAATATGCACTTGTTGTCACCAAAACCGATCTTATATTCTGGAAGAACCAGGAGTTTAGGAACCTGATTCAGTCAATGAATGCAGAAAAACTCTCTGATATTCCGGAAAAGTCCAGAGAAGCCCTGGCTATTGAGAATAGTCTGTTTGAGATCCTCAGTGCAAACAAGGTCTTTAAAAATCTGGTAAATATCATGAACGACCTCTCAATGTATTTTATCGCTGTCTCTGTTGATGCGTCAGCAGAGCCTTTTCCCACAGAGGAGGGGTTTGAAGAGGAGATCTCTCCGACAACCCTTGCACCGTGGAGGTTTACGGAGATATTTAAATTTGGGCTATGAGGGGGTCATTTCGGAGGGAGAGTTATACGAATGGATGATGCATACGGAATATTTACCACCGATGGCGGGACGGTCGCAGGCACCCTGAATGATGAGTATGCACTCCGTCTTGCCGAAAGACTTGATGAGAGCACAGCATCGTTGTATATCAGCACAAAAAACGGCGTTCTTCTGCTCGGAACTGCGGTAAACGTACAGAAGAAGGGAAGACGGCCTGATACGTTCATTTATTTAGAAAAAGTCGGGTGGACCCGGGAGCTACCGCCGGGGATTGATCTTGGATTCATTCATGCGTTTTACGGCCGTATCGAACGAAGGCTCGCAGACATAGAGTATGAGGTGCGTGACCTTGCATCAGACGCTGATTTTTTTAATGAACGGCACAAAAAAGTTGTAACCGGCCTTCTGAGTTCCCGTACAGCCGATTACTCGGTAGGGAGGCTACTCATGGGAAAAGAGGTGGTGTGTGTATCAGGCAACCTCTCAAAGTCCGTTGATTTTGTTGTCGCCGTCACCGAAAAACTTCACTCCTTCCTCACTGCCGGGTTTACCTTCGTTGTTGCAAAACGCTTTTTCCGGGATGCAGACCTATTAGTGACCGAGAAACATACCGGTTCGGTCAATGTCGACCTTGACAGCGAACAAACAAATGATCCGAAATGGAGTAATCTCTACACAAGTATCGGTGTCTTTGCCCTGAACCCTGCAATCCAGCAGAAATTGTCCGGAGAACTGTCCCGGAAAAAACTGGAAGAGCATCTTGTTTCGTACGCAGCCCAAAAACTACCTCCCGGCAGTATAGGCCGGTTCCGCAAATTCCTTTCAGAAGAGAAGATAGGTGTTTTTGATAAGCCAGAGGATAAATTCTCTTCCTCTTCGTATGAATCGCCGGTAAAAGAAGGATTGAAACAGCCGAAGGAGTCAGACTACGAAAAGTGGGCGATTACTGAGTACGACAGAGACAGCCTCAAAAACGAGTATGAGGCATACATGGAGGGGAAACAGAAGGCGAGGATACGCCTGCTGGCAGTTTTGGGAGTGTTTGTCTTCCTGATTGCAGCTGTAGTCATTATTTTTGTTGTCTATCCGGGATCGATCCATGCTGGCCTGAATTCCACTGAAATGCCGCATATTACTCCTTCGGCAACGATTGAGCCCAACGACACGTCGCACATTGTCAAACAGCTGAACACCACACCGGGAAATATTCCCGACTATCTGTCCGGATTTGGAAGTGCATATGATATCACGCTTTCCGAACCGCGGGATGTGACACTGGACCTGAACGCGGTATATAACCCGGATTTGTCATATTACCTGATGCGTTATAACCAGTCGGATTCGTCATGGGAATCGGTGAAAACCCCGTTTTTCTTTACAAATGGGTCGGTGACCGTCTTCATTCAGGATTCAGGCATATACCGCTTCTTTACGGACAGGGAAAGCGTTTTCAATGAGGATTAAACGTTTTTCTCCACGTCCGTAGAACACAGACAGGTACACTCTATGAAAAAAGCCTCAGCACTGAGAATCATTCCTGTTCTCATTTTGTGTCTGCTCATGCAGGCGGCCGTATCACCCGCAGCAGCAGAGATGCAGAAAGGCACGATATCTATCTCATCAAACCCACAGGGTGCGAATATTTTCCTGAATGATGAAGATCTCGGTCTTCAGACAAATACGGTGATTCAGGACGTATTTCCGGGAATTCACTTTGTGCGGCTTGAGTTGCCGGGTTACCGGACATGGGAAAAGATCTTTGAGGTAAGGGAAGGGGGGACTTCCCACATCGGTCATACGATGGAGCCGGTGGTGGGCGATGCCTTCTCCGTAACAACAAAACCCAAGGGTGCACAGATCTATATCGACGGGGACTTTTACGGCATATCAAATACTGTTTTATATGAGCTTCCGGTGGGGCAGCACCGTGTTCTTTTGCTGCTTGACAACTATTCCGAATATGCAGCAACGGTAATCATCAATGAAGGAATGTCGCAGTCACTTGTGCATACGTTTGAGTCGATACCTGACACCGGACGAATAACCATTGCATCTGTCCCGTCAGATGCCGGAATTTATCTGAACGGAAAGTATCAGGGCATTACCCAAAAGACATTTGATGATGTCGTGCCAGGGAGGTATGATGTTGTTATCACGAAAACAGGATACGACAACTGGACAGGCACCGTTGACGTTGCGGCAGGAAAGATATCTGAAATTAATGCTGATTTGAGGCCCGCAAAGGTAATTCTCTCTGTTACGACGGTTCCAAAAGGCGTCGATGTGGTAATAGACGGGGTATTCTCAGGCACCACCTCTCTGGAAATCCCGGTTGAACAGGGATTGCATACACTTCGTCTGGAAAAGTTTGGCTATGAAGGCCATGAAGAAAAGGTAGATGTTGGTGCAGATGGTGTCTCATTATTGGTGACTCTTGTTTCAATGGCACCGCAGGCAATAGCAGAGGCAGAACAGGCGATATCAGATAATCTTGATTACAAACCCGAGAAAGCACGCGAAGCACTTGAGAATGCAAAAGAAAGGTATGCGGCGGGCGATTCTGAGAGTGCAATAACCCACGCGGCCTCTGCAATTGCTCTTGCCTGGGACGTTGACGAGGACGGGGTGATAAATCCGCTTGACATCAGCCCGAATATTCACAATTCTGTGATATATGTTTCGCCGTTTCTTGTTCTCGTTCTTTGTGTCGGACTGATTGTGAAGGATATGCTGCGACACAGAGTAAAGCCTGAGATCACCGTTCATCTGCCGGTTACCATACGTGGGGACGATGTGCTCGCACGGGCTGAAGTGACAGCGGATGCTCCCGGAGGGCCCTACCGGGGTTTTGTCTGCACGGTGTACATCGACAGCACCTCCGTTGACCACTTCACGGATCCCGGAACCTATGAGGTGAAGCTCTCCGGAAGAAGCCCGGGTGTCCACACCCTGGAGGTGCATCTTCAGGTTGCAAAAGAGCGGTATGGCAATGTGGAAAAGAAGGTGAAGGAGGACTTTACCGTTGAACCCACAGAATCCGCAGAACCGGTATCCCCCGATTTGGATGCAAGCAGTGTTGGGAAAATTAATCCGGAAGAGGAACGTATCGGGACTGGAGGAGTGCCTGCAGAGGAAAAGAAAGGTGTTTCTGAACAGTGATCCCGGAGATCCTGTCTTTGTTTAGCCAAGCATCTATTTGGAATCACGGCTTTGTGGAAAATCTTTGGGTTTGAAAGGGGATGCACTCCCCTCACCGCTGTTTTCAGGATGCGAAGATGCCTGCTGTCACCTTCGTTCCGGGTGTTCTTCTCGTGGATAAAGAACGTGTTTCAGATTGCTTTCAGGCCGAGTGCCTCATTGGTTATCTGAATCGATTCTTCTGCTGTGTCTGCTGCCTTCATCATCGCGCGGATGGCATCGATATTTTCGACAACGACATCTGCTTCCTGATGGATGGCCTGGAAGAGACAGAGTTCATTATTTCTTCCGATCGAGACAGAATCCTCGAAGACGCAGGACTCCCAGAGATCACCACGGGGACGGCCCATATCGGAGGCAAGTTCCCGGAGTTCTGCTGTTGAGGTGATGCCGGTGTCACCCTTTACGATTCCGATTCTTGGATGTTTTCGTATACAATCGAGGACGCCCTCGCGGGTGGCCTCCCGAACAAGTTCCATCCGGATCACATGCATGTGCATGAAGGTTGTTGGCACAATTATTGCCGTCGTCACGATCTCGATAAACGGGAGGACGGTGTTCACGTCCGGCCCGTGGTGGGACGGGATGGTGACGGGGTTTAAAACGATGGCATCAATTGGCCCCTTCTTGATATCTCCGGGGTCAGACCCGCGCCGCACCATCGTTGCAAAGACCGATTTTACCCCGTATGTTTCATCTGCAAGCTGGATGATCCGGCACAAACCGGTGGTGTTGCAGGACACCACCCGCACAAAGTCGGCACCGTAGGCATCGCGGTAATTGCAGGATGAATTAAATGATAGGCCTGCGATCTCGTGTTTCTCGCCGCCCTGCCAGACTGCTTTTACATTAAAGAGTTCGTAGATTTTCCGGTTCTCTTTGCCCACGCCGCCCGGCGTTGCGTCCACAACGACATCGCACTTCTTAAGCATCTCCTCTACATCGCCTGCGACTTCAATGCCTGCTCTTTCAAAGGCTGGCTTCTTTTTGATATCTGCGATATAAAGGGGGTATCCCCGTTTGTTTGCGATATATGCCTCGCTCGAAGGCCGGGTTTTGGAAACACCGACCACTTCCATATCCGGCTGAGCGGCCACCGCGTCGGCCACCCGTTTGCCAATTGTTCCATATCCATTAATTGCCACTCTGATCATAGCTACACACCTTCAGATGATACTCCCGGGGCTGATAGATCCGCCCTTTTGTTTGGTATCCCATGCACCCGTTATTCTTTTCATCTGATTATTCAATTGATACAGCGGGCATATAAAAAAAGGGTTCCCTTTAATGTGCGACAGACTGGGGCCATGTGGATAACAATATTGATGACATCTGTTCTCGTAATAGCCATTGAATAACACGTGGGGGTGTGTTTGAATAAATAAGAATGTGTGTCCGAAATGTGGTGAACCGGCGGAGGAGGGGGGCACTATCTGCATGGTCTGTGGGGAGTCGTTAAAGAAGCGTTTCACTCTGCCGAAGAAAGGTATTATTGTGGCAATCCTTGGGGTAGCAGCCATAATACTTGCATATCTGCTGTTTTCTGTTTTCTTTGGTCCGACAAGAGTTACAAGCACGGGAAATGTACGTTTTGGGGTCACTCTCGAAGATGGGTTCATGTCCGTTGCATATGAGGGTACTGCCGATGGCCGGAATGTGGCAGACCTGTAGATTGCGATTCTTGCAGAAGGGGGGAGGTCATCGTACCTGTCCTCCTTTAAAAATCCAGATACGGGAGCGGTGCTTGGACCAGTTGAGATTGACACCACGGGAAGGCCTGTAGGTATCTATTACGTTGCTGTTTACACCTACGGCACAAAAATAAGTGATACCATTCCTATCTGAAGGAATGCTGAAGTGTATGGTGAAATGTATGATGAAAATGAGACAGGACACGATGGTAGAATGTCCTGACCGTGATTAGCCGTCTGGGCAGGGGTTGTTATCATTGTAGCAGGCATCGCATCGTCGCCTTTTCTACCAGAACTGCTTTTATCCTTTAAAATTGGTGAAATAGTTATCAATATATCCCTGTTTTTGTAGCCGTTCCCGCTCCTGCGGGTCACGGATGAGGTGAACTCCGGTGGTCTGGACTGCGGGGCAGAAGGGGCAGAGGGCAAAGGGTACATCATCTGCATGTTCCCGAACGGGACAGTAACAGATACGTCCGTCCTGCTCAACCGAAAGCCTGCCTGGAAAGGGTGTATCCACGGGGTGTCCCGGCCCGTCTTCTACGAACATTGCATAGCAGGCAAGTGCATAATGAAGCGAAAGGAGGGACGGATCCTTCTCCTCCGCCTTCCGTGTGGCCGCTTGCTGCACCATCCGGCAGTAATCTGCCAAGCCCTTCCGCAAAGAATGAGTACGCCAGGGCCGTGTGCCTTCAGGGGCTGCCGCCGTCAGCAAACGGTGATGGGTACCGAAGATCTCCTCATGGACGGCGATAAGAAGGGAGTCACGGTAGTCAGCAGGTATGTCGCGTGTCTTGCGCTCAAAATTTGTCATCATCTGTCGGAGACTTTCCTGCGGGTACTCCCTGACATGGCCTGCAAGAAGAGAGAGTAGCCCCTCTTTATCCCGACATTCCTCTGCTGATTTCCAGAACGTCACTATCAGTTTGAGACGGTTCTGGTATGCAGGAAGTACCTTTCCTGATGGTGCTGTCTCACTGCATGTCACCGATGCGGTATCCACAATACAGTCGATCTCCGGCCCGTAGGTGGCATCCCCTGCCCTGGCGCCTCCGGATAACCATACTCGTATCCGTGTGAGAATTTCAGCCATACTATTTTTTTGCTCCTTTAGAAGATGAGTATTTGTTTCATACAGACAGGGTTTAATGAATGTGAATTGCCCCCGGTTTTTTTTTAATGTTGCCCCAGACAAACGTTGATTAGATCTGACATCTAAACTGGCAGGCATGTCTGTTCAGATTGATACTGCATTCACCCCTGATACCTCATTCCGTTCGTACCTGATCCTCGTCACCGCACTGGGCATGATGATTCCCGTGTTCTTTTTCGCATTCATGATATTTGGGATAACGGAGGGGGCAGGCAGTGCGCTTGCCGTGATGGCCGGTATTTTTGCCGTGCTTGCTTTCGCAGGCGGCCTGTGGGCCTACCTCTATTACGATACCGTCCACTACCTGCTCACCCCGACTGAGATGACCTGGGGCCGCGGTGTCCTCTGGAAACAGACCGGCATCGTCCCCTACAATCGTATTACCAATGTTGATATCATCCAGGGTCCGGTAATGCGGGTCTTCGGAATATCAGATCTACGTATCCAGACTGCCGGCTACTCGGGAAATCATATGGCAGAGATTAAACTCCAGGGTATCCGTGACCCTGAACCGCTCCGTGCCGCTATCATGGACTTCGTACGATCCGGCCACCCGGTCGCAGCTGTCACCGGTGCGGAGACCGCCGCAGCCCCTGCATTTGCCTCAGCCCGATCACCCTCCGGGCAGGCAGCCGATGCTGCCGTGCTCCAGGAACTCCGGGAGATCAGAGGGGTTCTTAAAAAAATCGAAGAGAAGATGTAGTGAATTGAACTCATATTATCTACCTTTTTTCTCTATTTTCGTTTGCCACGCTTCCTTTTTCCCTTTTCCCTCTGCTGCCACCTATTCTTTCTGTCTCTGGATATTCTGCTATACGGGGCCCTCCTCTTCGCAGGCTGGGACCGCCAGGAGAAAGAGGAAGGGTAGGAGGTGAGGCACAGAATGCAGTGGAGAAGGGAGAATACTATTAGCCCCGACGGACAACCATTCTCATAATGAGAGTGTATATGAGACTGATGCTGCTGGTTTGCATGGCCATCCTCCTCGTTTGTGGGGTTGTTGTGGCCAGTCAGCCGCTGGATCTGAGTCGGACAGTCACCATCGATGACGATGTTGAGGTGACGGCCTTTATTCAATCCCCTGCTACCGGTGGGTTTACTGCGGCGGGTGCTGGAAAGAGTGGCCCCGCGGTATGGTTTGTGGCAAAAAACGGCACGGTCACCGGAAATATGACGGTGACAGTGGGTGACGCCTCTGTTATCCGGTACATTCAGGAGGAAGGGAACATGTACCTGGTCTTTACCGATACGCATGACTTTGCCGGAGTCACCTCTGGTGGTGAAACGTTGTGGACGTGGCATGTGCCCCTCGGTGAGGTATCTTCGGTGGATGCCGTCCCTGAAGGTGGTCTCATTACTGGCGCAAACTATCTGCATCCGACTCTCTACCGTCTGGATGCAGGTGGCACCCCTCTCTGGAACAAGACCTATGCAGATACCTCCGGTGCCGGTTTTGGGCGAATCCAGTCCGTGAAGGCATTAGATGATGGCTATGTCGTGGCTGGCTACGCCTCGCCGGTGATTGCCTCCGGAAATTCAGTGGGACTGGTGATGTGCCTGAATGAGGGTGGCAACGTGGTATGGGAAAAGCGCTATGGTGAGGAAGGTATTGGGTATGTGCTACACATCAATCCCCTTACTGGCGGTGGGTATATCGCCTCTGGTCTTACTACGGACGATGAGGCAGTCGTCCTCATTCTCAATGAAATCGGCGCAGTGGATCAGATATTTTCCTATCCCAAACGAATGGAACTGATATACTATGCAGATGCGGCCCCCGGCGGGGGGTATTATCTGATGGGTTATGACACCGACCTTGTAAATGGGAATCCGCAGTATTTGGTGATGGGCGTATCTTTGGAGGGTGAGAAGGAATGGATGCACATGTTTGGAGACACCGCCATCCGGGCATTCGTTCCTACCGATGACGGGTTTGCTGCTGCAGAGGAAAACGGGAAGATATCGTACTTCTCTTTCCGTGAGGCCGGAAAAGAGGCAGATGTCTCAAGCGCATGGATGTTTATCTTTGTTATCCTCGCAGGAGTCCTCGCCGGATATCTCATTTACCGGCGACGTTGAGAATATCCTTTTTTCACTCATTCATATTTTATGTGGGTATGACTATTGGCATGCAATATCGGATATTTTTAAAAAATAAATTATTGGTCTTTATTTGAAAGGATTTACAATTTAAACTTGAATTATTGACTATTTGTAGGTTTTTAGATTCTTTTTTGACGGGCATTAATAAGAGGATATTTAAGGTATTGGGGGTTAAGTTACCTATATTCTATCGTATCCGTGTGCTTCCGTGGATATATGTCAGTCCCGTGTTTCATGCAGGTACAAGTGATCTAAGTGATTCCCATGTCAGTACAAATTATTGAAGATGCACTGCGACGTGCACTTGATGGCGACTTTACTGGTTCCCTCAGTGAGGCGGCCCCAGACCCAGAGACGCAAGGCCTTGTCAGGCTCGTGGAGAAGGCCATTGGAAATATGAAGAAGTCGGCCGAGTACGAGGAGATGCTCCGGGGAGTTGACGAGTTTATTGCAAATTATCCCTATCCTATGGGCATCTATGGTGCAGATGGCACCTGTCTGATGCTTAACGACCGATACTGTGACTTCTTCCGCGACTCGTGCGAAGAACTGATGAAAAAGTCATTCTCTGACTTTGATTTTACTATTCTTGGTGGTGACAGCCTGTCTGCTTCCCATGATTCCAAGGAAAACTCTGAGACTGATCTGTCAGTGACCTGGGATGACGGGACTAAAAACTACCTGAAACTCAACCAGGTGCCTATCTGTGACAAAGCGGGGAATATTAGCCTGGTCTATCACATCTATCAGGATCAGACTAAAATAATCGGGGAACAGGAAGAACTTAAAACGTTGCAGAAGCGTTCCGAAGCTTTCCTCCTGCAGAATCCACAGGGTATCACGGTCCTTGCAGGAGACAAACATCGTCTTGACCTGAATGAGGAATACCAGCGCATCTGGCGCGGTGGATACGACGATCTAATGGCAAAGAAGCTCTATGACTTTAACATCAACATCGTTGGTGGCGATGACTTCTACGCCTCGTATGAGACAAAGAAGAAGGCTGTCACTGATATGGAGATTGCATGGGAGAACGGCGAGAAGTCATATCTGCGTCTCTTCCAGACACCTATTCTCGACGATAAGGGAGAGATTGACGTCAACTACTACATCTACCAGGACCTCACCCAGGCACGTAGGGAAATGGAGGAGATAAAAACACTCCAGAGGCGCGCCGACGCTTTCCTCCTGCAGAACCCACAGGGCATCACCGTCCTTGCAGCCGACAAACATCGTCTCGACTTAAACGAGGAATACCAGCGCATCTGGCGCGGTGGTTACGACGATCTGATGGCAAAGAAGCTCTATGACTTTAATATCAACATTGTTGGTGGCGATGACTTCTACGCCTCGTATGAGACGAAGAAGAAGGCCGTCACTGATATGGAGATTGCATGGGAGAACGGCGAGAAGTCATATCTGCGTCTCTTCCAGACACCTATTCTCGACGATAAGGGAGAGATTGACGTCAACTACTACATCTACCAGGACCTCACCCAGGCACGTAGGGAAATGGAGGAGATAAAAACACTCCAGAGGCGTGCCGACGCTTTCCTGCAGCAGAACCCCCAGGGTATCACGGTCCTTGCAGGGGACAAACATCGTCTCGACCTGAATGCTGAATACCAGCGCATCTGGCGCGGTGGCTACAACGATCTGATGGCAAAGAAGCTCTATGACTTTAACATCAACATCGTTGGCGGCGATGAATTCTACGCCTCGTATGAGACGAAGAAGAAGGCCGTCACCGATATGGAGATATCATGGGAGAACGGTGAGAAGTCATATCTGCGTCTCTTCCAGACACCTATTCTCGATGATAAGGGCGAAATTGACGTCAACTACTACATCTACCAGGACCTCACACCTGAGCGGACACTCTCACAATTCCTTGACCGTGAGATCAGTCGACAGGAAGCGAACCTGACACTTCTTGCCCATGGTGACATCAGTGGCTTTGACTTGACGGTGGGAAAAACTGATGAGTTCACTGCTGAGGCGGGTATCCTCTTCTCAGATATGAACAAAAGTCTTACCGCAGCACAAAAGGTCATTGGGGAGATGGTGGAGGACTTCGTTGGGACCATGAAGGCGATGCAGGGGGGCAATAGTAAGGCACGGGCACACCCTGAGCAGTTTGAAGGTGTCTATGCGGTCATCACCGAAGGATTAAATAATGTCCTTGAAACGGTCATGGGACCACTCAATGAGTCGTATCGTGTCCTGAAGGAGTATGCTGATAAGGACTTCTCCAAAGGGTTTAGCGATGGTATTCAGGTGGAGGGCGACTTCCTGAAACTGAAGACAGCCATCAACAATGTGGGCATCAATGTGGGCAGTGCCCTCAGTGATGTCAAGACTGCCGTTGATAATGTAGACGCAAACATGTCTGATGCCTCTCGCGGTGTTGAGGAGATCGGAAAGGCGATGGAAGATGTGGCAGTATCCACTCAGCAGTCATCTGAGGCATTCCGTCGCCAACTTGAGGCAGTGGAGTCCGTTGCACGTGAGATATCTGATCTCTCCGCATCTATCGAGGAGATAGCCTCCACATCACAGGAAGTGATGTCCAAGGCAAACGGTGTTTCCCAGATAGGCAATAAGGCATCAGGACTTGGCAAAGAAGCCAACACTAAGATGAATGCAGTGGAGAAGATCTCACAAGAGAGTGTCACCCAGATTGAGCAGCTCAATAAGAAGATGGCTGAGATCTCAAAGATTGTCAAACTCATCAATGATATCTCCAGCCAGACAAATCTCCTTGCCCTGAATGCGGCAATTGAGGCTGCACGGGCTGGTGAACACGGCCGTGGTTTTGCGGTGGTGGCAGGTGAGGTGAGAAATCTCGCTGCTGAGTCAAAGTCTGCGACCGATTCCATTGAGGAGCTTATTGAAGGCATCCAGCGCGACTCCAATACCACAGCAGTCTCCATGAAATCTGCCTACAAGGAGATCCAGTCCAGTCTGGAGAGTGTGCATCAGGCTATCGAGGCCTTAAACGAGATTGTCACCGGCGCCCAGGAGGCAACGGAGGGTATTCGTGAGATTGCCCGTGCGACAGATGACCAGGCAAGTGCGACAAACCGGGTGATGGAGAAGATGGAGGAGACGACGACCCTCACCAAGGAAAACATGTCCCGTATTGATGATGTCGCAGCGGTGACTGAAGAGGTGGCGGCTTCAACGGAAGAGGTTGGCAGCGGCACTTACGAAGTGATGCGGATGACCGAAAAACTCCGGGCGCTCGTAAGCGTATTCCGGACAGAGTGAAAGGGGGCAATGGATGTCAAAGCTCACTGACGTTGTGGAATTCAGGATTGCCGACGGATATTATGCGATTGATGTCCAGATCGCCCGGGAGATCGTCGAGATGATGAAAATAACCCCCATTCCCCGGGCACCGGACTATATCACCGGCGTAACCAACCTCAGGGGAGAGGTCACCAATATCATCAACCTCAGCAAACTCATCGGACTCCCTGAGTCGGCTGCATCTGAGACACAGAAGTTCATTGTCCTCATGCCTGAGGCAGCACAGGGGTCCAATGTTGGCATCATCGTTGATGATGTGTGCAGTGTGATGCAGGTGGACGAGAAGGATGTCGAGGCACTGGGAGAAGGTCTCTCAAGCGACGTAACGGAGTATGTGAAGGGCATCATCAAAATGAAGGATGATACCTCTAATATCATGCGTCTGATCATCTGGGTGGACATGCAACGGGTCCTCTCCCAGATAATCTCTTGATCTTTATTACAACAAACATTTTTTCATTGAATGTGCTAATAAATACATTTATATCATCATATGCTAAAAACAGCCATTAATCGGGAATTAATCGTAGGATTTATTTATGATGATGGTGTGGCCGAAGAGGAGGCTCGTCTGCAGAACTGAGCAGTGTACGGGATGTGATTATCTTGGGTCCCGTTCGTTTGCCCGAATTTCTTTTTCTGGTGAGCTGATTCCGGATGATGTATTCCTCCGGACATTCCCCTTCTGCCGTGGCAGAACCCCTCTGTTGTTTTCTTTCTGGCTGGATGGTCTGGCCTGCGCCCCGGGCGATCGACAGCGGATCGAAGAGGCCTGTGATCTGGTCTGTGCGGGAGAAGAAGAGTATACTTTCTCAACCGTTCCCATTATTTTCCGGAGTGAGTGTGAGGAAGTAGCCACTTCCGGGATATATGCATTGTCGTTTCACGCCGCTCCGGGTCAATCCCCCTCCGTCTGTGTCATCAGGTTCCCCGGTGCTGTTACAAACAGTCCTGCTGATCGGACTGCACCCGACTGGTCATGTCTGGATTCCATGAATGAGGCAGTCATCATCCTCTCTCCGGATGCCCGGGTACACTGGGCAAATCGTGTGGGCAGACGTGAACTATCTTCGGCAGGTATGCAGGAGGGTGCTCCGGTATCTGCCTTCTGGAAACGGGTTGTGTGGGAGGATGGCACATGTCCGCTCTCGGAATTCATCCCCGCTTCCCTGGAAAAGACATCTGTGGATATATTCGTAGAGGACACTTTGGGGCGGTTCTGGCGGATCCGCACTGGTCTTCTGGGAAATTCGATGGATTCATTCACCGGGTATATCCAGACGGCAGTTGAGATGACGGAATGGGTGGCCCGGCGTACAAGGCTCAAGGACATCCGGCATACGTTTGCGGCATTCATGGAGAATCTTCCCTCCGCTGCGGCTGTACTGGATCTCAATGGAATGGTTCGGTACTGCAATCCTCAGATGGATAGGTTCTTTTGCAGAAGCGGATCTGCAGATGGGCATGGGGGATACAACCTTCCACCGGAGATGCTGGAGGACGTTACCGCCCTCTTCCCTAGCGTGTTGAAGAAGGGATGCTTCTCGATTGAACGCAGGCATACCGAACCTGAGAAGCATGACCAGATATTCCAGATCATCTTCTTCTCCATTCCCCGCTCAGGTTCCCTTCCTCTGATCGGTGTCCTTGCCCTTGATCAGACAGAAGTACGAAAAAATGAAAAAGACCGTGCGGCACTTGCTGCCACACTCTCAGAGGCACAAAAGGCAGCCCATCTGGGAAGATGGGAATATAACGATGATACCGGCAGCATTACCTTCCGCGGTCTCTCCCCCGGGAATCTTTCGCTCTCGGATCAGTCGGTATCTATGCCTCTGGAGGCATTTCTTTGCTCTCTGGCACCGCAGGATGCTGCACCCGTGCGGCAGGCAGTATTGGATCATTCTGTAGATGCCCTGCATGAACTGACGATATCCCTGAATACCGCAGATGGTGAGATGATGTATGCGGCCTTCCGGGCACGGAAACGTACAGACGGCATCAGAGGTACAGTTGGCATCATTCAGGATATCACCGATAAGGTGAAGGCTGAGGAGGCACAGGCAGAGAGCGAGGAACGGTTCCGGTTATACTTCAACAGCAGGATGTCGGGTTCGATGATCATCGAACCGCTTTATAATGATAAAGGAGATTTTTTTAGTTTCCGGTATCTGGAGGTGAATCAGTCATTTTGCAGGATGATGGGCGTTGAACCGGGGATGGTCATCGGAAAGAATGTTTATGGCGTCTTCCCGGATGATGCCCGGGAATGGGTGTCTCTCATTCATGATGCCGTCATGGAGGGTAATTCATATTCCGGAGAGTGGACCTATTCTCAGTCAGGAAAAACCTTCTCCGGGCATGTCGTCCCCCTCGGGGGTTCACGGAGGTCTTATGGCTGTTCGTTTATTGATCTCTCTCATGAATGCGAGGCACTTCGGGTGCTGCAGGAAAACGATGAATTCCTCAAGATCATCTTCCCTGCAACCATTGAGGGCATTCTTGTCATCGATGCGGATAAGCACATAATTCTGGATGCAAACGCGACGGCATGCGACCTCATCGGGGCAGGGAGGGATGAGATCATTGGCCGTCCCTGTCGGGATGTCATCTGTCCGGCGAAAGATGGTTTCTGCCCGGTGACAGATCTTGGGGAGAAGGTTCATGAGTCTGAACGGATCCTTCTGACGGCAGATGGTGACCGGATCCCGGTTTTAAAGTCTGTCAGACAGGTGGTGTATCAGGGCAGAAAATGCCTCATTGAGATGATCGTCGACTTGCGAAAGATAAAAGCGGCAGAAGACGCGCTCAATATGGCTGAAGAACGCTACCGGATGATTTTTGAGACATCTCCGGAGGGAATTCTCATCGCGGATATGGCACGTATCACTGAGGCGAATCCGGCGTTTGCATCAGCACTAGGTTACCTGCCGGAAGAGATGAAAGGGCGTTCGGTTCTGGATTTTGCTCCGGAATTTCAGGAAAACGGTGTCCGTTCATCCCACAGAAGGGATGAGATACTAACGGAGATTATGGGTGGCAGACGAATCAGCATGCAGTGGGATGCCATTTCCCGGGATGGCCTGACGGTCCACTTTGAGATACGAGGGGGCATCGTTAATTACCTTGGGCAGGTGATGGTGGTGCTTGTCGGGCGCGATGTCACTGAGATCCTTAGCCTGAAACGGCGTCAGCGGGAGGCACTGGATCAGATTGAGAACAATCTTACCAATTTTGCCACGTTAAATGATCATATTAGAAATCCCCTGATGGTGATCAGTGCCTACACTGAGATGGACGCAACTGAACATGCTGCAATCGTGATGGAACAGGTACAGGAGATTGATAGTATCATCAACACGCTGGACCGGGGATTTCTGGAATCCGAAAAAATCAGGGCATTTCTGCGCAAATACCATGATGTGGAGGCCACTCCCCGCGATTGACTGAAGCCTTTCCGATTGCACCCCCTTTTATGCCGAAATAGCCTATCGTACAGCACATGGAGAAAACATGTGATGAGAGCGTCCCGGAGGTAGGTCTGATTACTCTTGCAGGCGGCTGTTTTTGGGACATTGAGGCTGGGTTTCGCAGAATTCCCGGCATCCTTGCCACCGTTGTTGGATATACCGGAGGAAATGTTGAGCACCCGGATTATACGCAGGTTAGCACCGGAACAACCGGACATCTGGAGGCGGTATGTATTGCTTTTGATCCGGCTGTCATCACCCCGCCGGTTATTCTCAGCCGTTTCTTCAGTCTGTTTGACTCCACCGCAGAAGAGGTGCCGGTGGGGGTCGATGGTTCACAGTATCGTTCAGCGGTATTCTGCCACACCAAGGAAGACTGCATGACGGCACAGGCGTTCATCCGGGAATATGAGACGTCAGAGAAGTATGCACGCCCAATTGTGACTGCTGTGCTGCTCACAGGTATATTCTGGCCCGCTGAGGATTATCATCAGCAGTACTACGAGAAACTGGGAGCACGGTATCAAAAGCCTCTTTTCTGAGGGTCGAAATGCCGATTAAATTCTCTCCCTTCTCAAAAATGCTTCAATATTAACTATTTATATGATAGACCGGGTTGGGGTGTTCTCTTTTTGATGGCAGGTAATTTATCTCTATTTTTGACTCTGATGCCGGTACGATAGCAAATGTCCATATCATTGCCCGATGGGATTGTATGGCTATGTGATAACCGGTTCCCAGAGAGGTGTGATTGGATATATGCAAAGGATGGTGAAAGGTTCTGTTTCGGTGTTGTACGTCGGTGATGACACTGAGGGGTTCATCATTGACGTCGTCAACCGGGGTGCTGATTTCTTTCTGAACTGCGGTGGGGAGTCGGTTTTAATTCTTTCTGGACTCAGTCTCACGATAAATAGGGCGCTGTAAAAAAGTCTTTGACCGGTTAAAATCCGTCTTTCCAGGCTGTGACACAATGCCCGACAGTCACAAAAAGAAGCCTAATATGGCCACCATTTTGGGGTTAATTTAAATAACATGACTTTGTTATTTTAGTTCTGTCACAGCCTGTTTCGGTGTTTTTTTCCGAAAGACCCCTGAGAGAACTTCCCTTGGGTAACGAGTGCCACGAACCCGCATCTCCCATTGTTCGGTCTCTGTTGTTCCCTCCCATTTTTCCTTTGAAATGAGGGAATCAACCTCAGAAGGGGTAAAATAGTGTGTCATAACACCATCTCCACGGAGAAAGCTGTTCTCCTCTGCTGATTCGCCCTTCCCGCAACGAAAATCCGCGACCGAGAACTCACGGAAGAAGAGGGTGCCACCTGGCATAAGAACCCGATGCAGCTCTGCCGCAGCACGGCGGCGTTCGGATTCTCTGAGTGCACCAATGATATGGACGGCAAGGACAGCGTCAAAAGAGGCACTCTGGAAGGGGAGATGCCGGACATCTCCCTGTATGAAGCTCGCACCGGGTACGGTTTCTCTGGCAAGCCGGAGTGCGGATCCGGCGATATCAAAGCCGGTTACTTCGTACCCGTTTCTGCTGAGGGTGGCAAGGGTCTTTCCGTTGCCGCACCCTGCTTCCAGCACTCTGGCACCAGCCGGGAATGACGGTATTCCCGTTGCTGCACCCTGCCAGAGTGCGCCTCTCTGGCGGTAATTATCCTCCCATGCATCCATTATTATTCTCTCTTTTCTCTCTTCTCTCTCTGCATCGGTCTGTTTTTAGAACACGTCTGCATCTGCTCGTGGTGTACATACGGTTATCCGGAGCTCATATCTGTGTTGCGGGGGAGTCATACTCATGGTTGTTCATCATGTTTTTTTCCCTCCGGCTCCTAAACAATAACCACCTATGCAAAATGAGATGGAAATGGCGGTTCAGCCAGATGAGCAGGGCCGGGATGGGAAAGATAACCGGGGCAGAGGAATGCTCGCAGACCCTCCCATGCGGGGCCTTGTCTATCACGCCGTGCTTTATCTGGGAATCGTGCTGATTCTTTTCGCGGTGAATCTCAAAATAGCTCCGGAAACACTCTGGGTAGTGTGGATTGCCCTTCTGTGGGGTATCCTGCTCATCTGGAATGCATGGCAGGTTTTTCGCTTCCGGGGCCAGGTTCAGAGATAACAGGACTGTATCCCAACGACCTCTGCGGAGTCCTTTGCAGCAGCATACTCCGTGAGGGGGTCATGATTCACCTCTAAAAACCGCATTCCCCAGCTGAAGGCTGAAAGTATCTCTTCTGCCTGCTCGGGTTCACCGAGGATGACAAGGGCTGCAGCAAACGCCTCGACGGAGTTGAGCATAAACGGCCGTCCGAAGTGCCCGGGGTTTGCTGCCACCAGAAACGGGAGTGCCCGGCGCAGGGGCCAGCGGGAAACCTGAATCTCTTCAAATACCTCCCAGGAACAGTCGAGAACCGTGAGGGATTTTGGGCTTTTATCCGCTGGTGAGAGCGCCTGCGCTGCTTTAGGGTCAAGAATGAGACTTGAACGGGGTATTTTTTCCACCCGTGCAAAGACCCGCACGCAGTCGCGACGTTCGAGTTTTTTGACTGAACACCGCCGTGGATCGCAGGAATTGTCACGGTACGCAAAGAGGGGAATCATCCTTTATCTAATGGTTGTTCCCATAGTGAGTAATCAATGTATGTACTCATGTGCCCCTGCATTGCAACGCCCTCCTTTCGTGCGGTGGGGATAACAAACGATGCTGATCTCCAGGCATTCTTTCGGGCACAGGAGCGTTGCCGTGCGTTTAACATCGATGCGGTGATGATGCCCTGCTCTGAGACTGAATATCTGGGCCCAAAACATCCGCCGGGGCCTTATGTTGGCCGGCTTGACTCGCCTGCGTTTGCAGCTATTCTGGATCGTTCGGAAAAAATGGTTCGTGATATCATCCGTGAACGGGGCGCTCCTCTTTGTATCGTGGGGGTGGACTCGTCTCCGGTATGTGGGGTGAACCAGTGGTACCGGACTGATGATCGTTATCCGGGGAGAGGTGTCTTTCTCTCCCGGTTTCCTGAGATTCCTGCAATTGATGTCTATGACTTTGCCCGTTATCGGGTGTACCTTGCGGCCCCGCTCTTTTCAGAAGCTGAAAGGGCATACAATCGTTCAGTTGCTGATATTCTTGGAGAGCATCTCTTTACTGTCCATCTGCCGCAGGAATGTGGAGATTCCTCTTCCGAACGATCCCAAGATCATACGAGAACCATCTTTACGGAGAATCTTGCCGCCCTCAGTGAGTCAGATGTGGTGGTCGCGGTCATTGACGGGGCAGATGCGGATTCCGGTACTGCCTGGGAGATGGGATATGCCTATGCACAGGGTATTCCGGTCATCGCTGTTCGCACCGATTTTCGGCAGGCAGGTATCTCTGAACGGGTGAATCTGATGCTTGAGGAATCAGCCGTTGTCACCGACAGTGCCACGCATCTGCCTAACCTTCTTTTTTCTCCCCGTATATGCCCGCGACAGGAGGATATGGGTAATGGCGACACTAATGCCCTTTTTAAATGGTAAATGGATTTTTTTGGATTTCTATCATAAGGTTGTTCTCATAAGGTGAGGAAATCTTTTAAAGGATGCCGTCAAAAGAGCATGCAACCCGTGGGGGGTGCTAAAATG
>CAZBYH010000008.1:4036-21063 GCA_964496155.1 uncultured Methanoculleus sp. | reverse complement strand
TCATTGCCCGTGCCCTTGCCGGAAAACCATCCGTTCTGCTCCTCGACGAGCCAACCGTCTATGTGGACGGCCCGACAGCGGTTCGCTTCTACGACATTCTCAGCCGGTTGAGAGAATCGATAACCATCGTCCTTGTCACCCATGACATCAGCGCCCTCTCACCGGATGTCACCCACATCTCCTGTGTCAACCGCCGCCTCTTCACGCATGGTGACAATCAGATTACCGATGACATGCTGGCAGGCGCCTATCCCTGCCCGGTAGAACTCATTGCCCACGGCATCCCCCACCGTGTCATCCCCGATCATGAGAACCGGGTCTTCGGGGGCAGGAAATGATCGAAGCATTGGGATTTGAATTCTTCCGCAATGCCCTCATTGCAGGGCTCCTCGCAAGCATTGCCTGCGGCGTCATCGGGAGTTTCGTGGTTGTCAAACGCATGGCATCCCTTGCAGGCGGTATCTCCCATGCAGCCTTCGGGGGCATCGGTCTCGGGTATTTCCTTGGCATAAATCCGCTTGCAGGCGCCGCGGCAGTCGCCCTCGGGACCTCTGCTGCCACTGCATGGATACGGATGAAGGCAAACCAGCATCTCGACACCCTTGTGGGTGCAGTGTGGGCCACCGGCATGGCAGCAGGCATCCTCTTCATCTACATCACGCCCGGATTTGCACCAGACCTCTTCAGTTACCTCTTCGGGAACATTCTCCTCGTCCCCCGTGACACACTCTGTCTGATGGCAATTCTCACCACCGGCATCTGCGTTATCGTAGCCATCATCTACCCCCGCCTTGTGGCAGTCACGTTTGATGAGGAGTATGCCGCGGTGATGGATCTCCACCCCGACCGGATCATGGTCATCCTTTTGCTTCTGACCGGTCTCACCGTGGTGATGCTCATCCAGATCGTGGGCATCATCCTGGTAATTGCCCTTTTGACGCTCCCTGCGGCAACCGCCCGCCTCTTTTCCCGCAGCATGAAAGAGCTTATTGTGGGC
Source organism: uncultured Methanoculleus sp. (assembly GCA_964496155.1). Taxonomy (GTDB): domain Archaea; phylum Halobacteriota; class Methanomicrobia; order Methanomicrobiales; family Methanomicrobiaceae; genus Methanogenium. The sequence continues at coordinate 20,066 of CAZBYH010000008.1, read as the reverse complement.
GCATCATTGCTTGGCATCGTCTTTACCACAGCAGGCATCTGCCTCTCCTACGCCTTTGACATCCCATCCGGCGCGACGATTGTGATAGTGAGTGCATGTGTGTATTTCGGAGCGCTCCCCCTCCAGCACCGGATACAGGGGCGCAGATACTCGTCCTGAAAAAGAGCTCCCGCGAAGGTTCAAAGGATAAAAACAGCGGACATCACAGCAAAACAGGGATAAAACGCAAAAAAAGGAAAGGTCAGGGTGCCGGCATATACCGAACGCACGGTTTGCCATGTTTGTCGTAAAACATCAGATCATTTCCACGGATCTGATAAGATACAGCTCCCCCCAGTGCTTTCAGATAACCTTTTTCCTGATCCATCAACCCTTCCACAGAGTCGCAGCACATTATGGAGAGGACCAGCGGACCAATCGAAACCTTTTCTTTATCCGTTGTGTATGGGCCAAAAAAACTGTTGCACCCAGCACTCCCGGTCACCTGCCAGTCAGTCCCAAACACTGCCGTTATCTTTGGACTCTCCATTACTCGTACCATATCCCCACCCCCGTCCCGGTATGAAATCGCCAGCCATTTGCCTGCCAATGGCTTCGACCGTTCGACAATGTAGGTTAACAGAATGATTCCATCAGCATCTCGCACGGTGAGCGTTTTGGGTGACCGTTCTAATATGCCAGCATCGCAAAGGAGGGCCAGATAACGGGACTCCTGCTCCATCACCCCATGAGGAATATCACAGTATTTTTCGGTTGCACCCACAGGGCCAATGGTTACTTCCATCCCGTTTACCGTATAGAACCCCAAATAATCGTTGCACCCGGCATTGCCGGTCACCTGCCCATCTGTATCAAAGACCGCAGTGACAATGGTACCTGCCAGTGGTGATACCACCGCACCCTGCCCGTTGTTATATCCGGACAACTCCCAGTTCACCCCTTCAGGGGTCGGGGCATATCGCTCGAAGACTGCCATCTGACGACCGCCTGCATCCATGATGGACAGATCATCTACCCCTACGCGGTATGTGGCGGCAGCCTGTATCGCTGCAAGATATGCTCCCTCCTGACTCATCACACCATCCGGGTCCATACAATACATCTCAGTCATGGCAAGAGGCCCGACAAAGATGTTCTTCCCGGTCACGACATATGATCCAAAATAGCTGTTGCATCCCGCGTTTCCTGACATCTGCCCCCCCTCATCAAATTTGGCCGCGACATAACTGCCGTTGACGACAGAGACAAGCCCTTTTGATCCATCATTGAAACGGGTCAGCTCCCATTTAGTCCCTGCCAGGTTCTGATCCACCATCCGGAAAATAAGAATCGCCTCTCCGGACGGATTAATTAGCGTAAGTCGATCTTCGGATACTGTATATCCGGCAACACCCCCAAGAAGGTTCAGGTAGCGCGATTCCTGACCCATGACATCTGCCTCGTCGCAGTACATCTGCGTCACCACTGGCATATCAAATGTTAGCGACTCTCCATCCGTGAGATATGCCACATGATACTGGTTGCACCCGGAGGAACCAGAAACAGACCCCTCCGAGAACTCAGCAGAAACAGGCGCTGCAGCAATCGCTGGTCTCATCGTCCCATCCACACTCATATACGTCTCAAGTATCCAGGCCGGGCCGGTCAGTTCATCCCTCGTGATCTCTGCAGGCTCCTCTATACATCCACAACAGAAGGAGAGAGAGAAAACAAGGATACATGCCCCCACGGCCAATAGACCTCTTCTCATCACCCCTGAATGCACACAGAGCAATATATAGGTGATGGTGAACAGGAGGACAAAACTCACAACCGTCCTCTAAAAACGAAAACGGAGCAGCAAAAGGGAGGCGAGGTACCATGCGATACATTTGAGGTCGGATGCTTTACCGAAGTTGCATCCATACCAGCATAAAACCGCAAAGGCACTGGGGAGAGAGGCCCGGCGGCACCCCTTCTCATCACCCCTGATTCACGACGAGACCGATTAAGGAAACATGCAGCATCATAAAAATGCAGAAAATGAGAAGAGATAGGATTATTTCTTTAGGCACGCCCGCCCCAGTTCAAAAGCCCGGAGATTGGCCTCCACCGTCTTCGACGGCACAGACCGGGATATAGCCTCCCTGAGAGCTTCAACGGAGAGCGGCAGCACGTGTGACGCCGCACCCAGCATCACCACATTCTGCGAAAGAATGCTGCCTGCCTCAGTGGCCAGACCTGCTGCATCAATCGCGGTGCAGGAGATGTCTGTGAGACGCGCGATGATCTCCGCCTGCGTTGGCACCTCTGCATTGGCGGTGAAGGCCGATGTCGGTATAATGATGGCATCACTGGTCACCATGCTGCCGCCGGATTTGAGGAAGTGGCGGTAGCGGAGAGCTTCAAGCAGATCAAATGAGATGATGAGGTCCGCTGTCCCCGGTGAGATGAGGGGCCCATACATTCCGCCAATCCTGATATGGGTCTCCACAGAGCCGCCCCGTTGTGCCATCCCGTGGGTTTCTGCACCACGGACGGGGAGACCTGCAATCAGACATGCCTCACCCAGGATGTTTGAAGCAAGAATCGTGCCTTGTCCGCCGACACCGACAATAAGCACATCAAAAGATTCGTTCATTTTGCACCTCCCTTATGAATTGCACCCGCAGGACAGATATCCGCACAGACCGAACAGCCACTACAGAGAGTGGTTATAACCGCCTTTTCGTTATGGAATTCGATTGCCGGGCACCCGAACTTCACACAGATGCCACAACCGGTGCAGACCTTTGCATCCACCACATACGGCTTCCGGCGGACACCCTCACGACGAGCTGCAATCACACAGGGTTGCCGGGCAACGATCACCTTCACACCGTCACGTTCCTTTGCCGTGCGCAATGCCTGAAGAATAGCGGTGAGATCATAGGAGCTGACCGTTTCAACCCATGACACGCCGCATGACCGGCAGATTGCCTCAAGGGAGACTGGAGGAGAGGCAACACCGGTGGCCGTCACCCCGGTATTCGGATTGGGCTGGTGGCCGGTCATCGCAGTGATACGGTTATCGAGAATGATCACCGTCATATTCGCTCCGTTATACACCGCATTCAAAAGACCCTGAATGCCCGTGTGCAGAAAGGTCGAGTCACCGATGGTGCAGACGACAGGCCGGGTTTCGCCGGAATGCGCAATGCCGCTTCCCACCGTAACAGATGCACCCATACAGATGGTGGTATCCACCGTGCCAAGCTGGATGCCCAGAGTATAGCAGCCAATGTCACTCGGGAAGATGCCGTCTTTAAACACTTTCTTCATCGCGTAGAAGACTGCGCGGTGGCCACATCCGGCGCACAGGAGCGGCGGGCGGGCCGGAATGCCTGCCTCCGGTTTTACCATCGGGTAGGTCTTTTTCGGAGTGAACCCGGCCGAGAGCATCGCCTCTGCCACCGCAGCGGGGGAGAGTTCGCCTTCCATAGGCAGATGGCCGTCCATCTTCCCGTGCACAACCGTTGTTGTCGCTGCCATACGAACCGCTTCTTCGATGACCGGCGCGAGCTCTTCGATGACAAGGACGGTCTCATGCTGGTTTACAAACGACCCGAGCCATGCGGCATCAATCGGGTAGGCCCCTATTTTTGCAAACGAAACGTCCGCTGAAATCAGTTCTTTTACATATGATGCAGCAATACCACCGCTGATGATGGCGGTCGTGCCGCGCACCTCTGCCGTGTTGAACCCCTCTTCAACAAGCATCTGTGCAAGGCCCGGCTGTTTTTCGTTGAGTATTTTGTGCAGCACCCGTGTATGTTTTGGGATCACCACATACTGCTGCGGGTTGCGAACAAACTCGCCCGTCCGGTGTCCGGTGCCGGGCTCACCCATCTCAGCGTCACTTTTCGAGTGACAGATGCGCGTTGTCGGCCGGAAAAGGACAGGCAGCCCCACATTTTCAGATATGGCAAACGCCGCCTTCATCATCGAATGCGCTTCGCGGACACTTGCAGGGTCAAGGCACGGAATCTTTGCAAAGAGGGCATACCGCCTGCTGTCCTGTTCATTCTGTGAACTGTGGGCATACGGATCATCGGCAGAAAGAATCACAAATCCTCCGGTGACGCCCGTATAGGCACTGGTTAAGAGCGGATCTGCTGCAACATTGAGTCCTACATGTTTCATGGTCACGAGAGATCGGATACCCGTCCATGCCGCGGCAAGGGCATTTTCAAAGGCAACCTTCTCATTAACAGACCATTCAACATAGAAATCCCGGTCTTTCTGGTGGCAAAGGTAATCAATCACTTCTGACGAAGGAGTCCCCGGGTACCCGCTCGCAAAGTCAATCTCTGCTTCCAGGCACGCATGGGCGATCACCTCATTCCCCAGCATATATCGAGTATTCATATCTGACAAGAGGTATGAGGAAAAAAGGCTTTATACTATTCTGATCCTTTGCGCTGCCAGTCACTCCAGGCACAGGTTGACTGAAGCGGGGTTTAAATCAAAACTCTTAATTACCCTGAAAACCCATCTAATTAGGTAATTCTATTACAGGGCCCGTAGCATAGCTGGTGGTGCACCCGGCTGATAACCGGGAGGTCGCGCGTTCGAATCGCACCGGGCCCACTATTTTTGTATTTTTTGATACTGAAGAATCTCCGTTTCATTTCATTTCCTTAATAAGGAGTGCCCCACAACACAGTGTATGGACATACGATGGGTCGCGGCTGCCATCATCGCGGGTGTTGCCGCCTTTGCATATCTGTCAATTATCGGCCATTTTCTGGAAAGCATCATTGTTATGCTTATTCTGGTAATCGGCGTGACTATCTTCATGACCAGGCTGGGAAAAACGATCAGTGATATCCCGGAACTGACGGCAAGACTCAGCCCGGATGCAAAGAATATCATCATCAGAAACACAGGAAACACCAACGCCGTGCAGATTCATGTCGCAGTTGTCCCCCTCGATATTGAATATGATGTGACAGAGATTGTCGCAGAAGCAGAGCACACCCACTCTGTTGAGCGCATGATCCGTGAGGGAAAGGTATACATCACGTGGAAAGATGTTGGGGGCCGTGCGTTCAGCCACGAGGACGCCATCTCCGCACTCGGCAAAGGAGGGGATGACCTGCTCACACCCATGTTCCCGATGTTTGATTTTAAAAAGTGATCCGGGAGAGATAATAACCGAGAATGCTGATGAAGACGGGAACATGCCCGGTTCTTGTGATATTCACTAAACACGGCTTTTTTTGAATTCATTTCTCCGGTTTCCGACGGGCACCCTCGTCCCCATTTATACATCCCCCGTTCAGAGATACATACATAAAATACCCATAATTCCATAACAAAACCAGATGGGATCATACATCCCGCTCTTTGCCGCAGGTAAAAAAGGATTGAACCGTATGAACTGTTGTTTAACCGTGATCAGTTTTCGCGATCTTTCTCTTCTACGAGAAGGAACTCAAGAACCGTGCCCATCGCTCCATACAGGCCAGATTCGTCCTTGGCGTACTGTTGTACCGCCTTGTAGAGCATCACCGCAGGCTCAAACCCATAGAGAGCGATCGCATCCTCCGTAGAAAGGTCTTTTTTGAACACATCGATGAGAAACCCGTCACTGCTGTACATCAGTTCAGAAAATACTCCATCTGTGCCCAGGACGAGATACTGATTGTCCACCTTTTTTGTGGTGTCATCCGGCCGGTAGGGCAACGGCTCCGTCTTTCCGAGGACCAGCATTTTCTCATCAAAATAAACTGTATCATAGAGTTCACCTTTTCCATCCATCTTTCCTCTGAGCATCATCAAAAGGCCCGCTTCCGGGACAAGTGCTGTGGCATCTGCGGCAAGACGCGAGATCAGGCCCTCCACTTTGGCATGAATCTCAGGTAAGAGGGCATCTATCCCTTCTGTGCTCTTCTTTCCACAGGCAATTGCTGCCTGAAACCCTTCTTCAATCTTATCCAGATCGCATGAACCCTGCATGGGTTGATCGTTATACAAATTGAGGTATTAACCCTTCGCAAATAGGGAGCAGTATCAGACATCAGAGACGAGAAGAGAACCCCGGATGAGGAACGTTCAGACAGGTGCCGCTATCAGGTAATGACGGCGGTGCCCGGTCACCTTCACCCGGAGACGGGTGCCCAACGCAATTTCCTGTAATATGATGATATTCTGGTAGGTAGCATCCCGTGCAATGACTGACCCGTTCTTTTTCTGTTCAGTGACGAGGACAGAGAGTTCCCGTCCGATCCAACGGGTATTTTCTTCGTCGTAGATACGTTCCGTGAGACGGGTGAGGGCGCGGGATCGCTCTTTTTTTATCCAGTCGGGGTGATCGTGATACTGAATCGCAGGCGTTTCCTCACGAACCGAAAAGCGGGTAATATTCACCTTGGTTGGGCGCACCCGACCGATCATCTCCAATGTCTCGTCAAACTCATGGCATTCTTCTGTGGGAAACCCTGCAATGATATCGGTTGAAATCCGCGCATCAGGAATTTCTGCACGAAACGCCGCTACAATCGCTTCAAAGTCTGCTGCAGTATACCCCCGGTTCATGGAAGCAAGGACAGCGTCAGATCCCGACTGCACCGGCAGATGTACAAACCCAAAGATCTTTTCGTGGGCAAAAGCAGGTGCAAGACGGTTAATTATCCGCCCTGCGGTCGCCGGGTTCATCATGCCGACCCGAAGACGGAAATCGCCCTTTGCATCAGCAATCTGCGTTAGCAGATCAGCAAGATCAGATTCGATATCCATGCCCCACGCACTTACATCCTGTCCGGTGAGCTGAATTTCATACGCGCCTTTTGCCGCAAGCCGTTCCACTTCAGCAACAATTGCATCCGCGGAAAAACTCTTCAAGGGGCCACGGGCCGCACGGGTGATGCAGTAACTGCATGCACCGAGACAACCGGTGCCGGTCTGGACCACACCCGTGTGGGAATCCGTCATCGCCCCCACCTCAGGACACTGCGTATACATCTCCTCAGGGAGAATCAGGTGCAGATCAGGGAATGATTCTAAAAGTAATTCGCGCTGAACAACCGGCATGCACCCGGTGACCACAATCTCTTTTCCGGCATATGCCCGTATACGGCGCAGCATCGCCCGTTCGGTTGTCCCGACAACTGTGCAGGTATTGATGATGATGCATTCCGCCTCTTCTGCCGGCACCCGGACACACCCCTGCCGTTCTGCGTAGAGAATGATCTTCTCTGTATCGGCATGATTGAACGTACAGCCGTATGATTCAACGTGAATGGTTTTGTCTCGCAGAGTATCCATCAATTCTCCGTTTTGCAAAGAAACTATTTCACCGGTAGAAAGATAATGGTGAGGTTTTAGCAGTATCCAGGGCCTTTTTCATAATAAGACGATCTTCCCCTTCACCAAAATAGTCGCTAACCGTTTCGGCGGTGATAAACCGCAGAGAGGTATATAGAGACACGGCTGCTTGGTTGTCCGGATGTACCGAAAGAAATAGTTCCGGGATACCTGCCGCCTCAATCTGTACAAACAAAGCCTCCATCAGAGCACGGGCCACGCCCCGTCCACGATAGGACGGCAGTACGCCGAGGCGAAGAACCCATGCCGCCCGACCAACCCCTGTGACCGGCGCACCGATCGTATAACCACAAACCTGACCGTCACAGACAGCACAGAGAAACGTTGATCCGTAGAGAGCACCCGCCTGCCGGATAAATACCGCTTCTGCATAGGGTTCATTCCTGCCCATCCCGTTCAGGATACAGGCGGCGGCAAAGTCATCATCCGTATACCGCCGGATGATAAATCCCGACTCTTCAGTCATCGTATCCCACCCTCACCGTGACCGGAACGCCAGAACAACATCCTGTTCACAGAGGGCGTCTACAAGAACAAGCGCCAGCATGCTCTCTGCAACAACCCCTATCCGCGGAACGATACAGGAGTCATGGCGGCCCTGCACCGTGACAATGGTGTCCTTCTGATCGAGCGTAACCGTCTGCTGAGGTTGTGCGATGGAGGGGGTTGGTTTGACCGCAATCCGCACAATGATCGGAGCACCGGTTGAGATTCCACCGAGAATACCGCCTGCGTGATTGGATATATATCCACCAGAGGTAATCGCATCATTATGGGCTGAGCCCCGCATCCGGGCCGCAGAAAATCCTGAACCAATCTCCACGCCTTTTACCGCACCGATGGAAAACATGGCATGGGCAATCTCTGCATCCAGTTTTTCGGCCACAGGGGCACCGAACCCTGGGGGACATCCGGTAGCAGTCACTTCCAGAATCCCGCCCACAGAGTCATGATCCTCTTTCGCATTGATAATGGTCGCCTCGAAGCGGTCAGGATCGGACTCTCCACCGATCTCACAAATTCTGCTTTCAATGCAGATGCCCCGCCGGAGAAGCATCTGCATGGCAAGCGCTCCGGCCATCACCCGTGCAACGGTCTCCCGGCCTGAGCTCCGACCGCCGCCCCGGTGATCCCGGCACCCATACTTCTGATGATAGGCAAGGTCAGCGTGACCCGGGCGGGCCATATCCCGCAGACCGTCATATGCACTGCTCTGTGCATCCCGGTTTCTCACCAGCATTGCCACGGGCATACCTGTCGTCTCGCCTTCAAAAACCCCGGAGAGAATCTCAACCTCATCCAACTCATTCCGGCCTGAGGTCAGAGGACTCTGACCCGGCCGTCGCCGTTCCATCAGTGGTTGCAGGTATTCCAGACCAAAGGGCACCTGCGGAGGGCACCCGTCAACAACAACGCCCAGTGCCGGCCCGTGGCTCTCGCCAAACATCGTGCAGCGAAAATATCGTCCAAATGTATTCATCCCAATATCTCCCGTATCTGAACAGCCTCTACGGCAATGCCGGTAAACAAACGCATCTGTTCCTGTGCCTGATACACAAACATCTCGGTACCCCGAATACATCGGCAGCCCGCTGTCCGTGCATTCCTCAGCAGCAGGGTCTCCGGCGGCGTATAGACAAGGTCAAAGACCGTCTGGTGTGCCCGCAGATCGCTTGGCCCAAGCACACTGCCGCCCCACCCCTCCATGCCCACCGGCGTGGCGTTCACAATCACATCTGTTTTCTCAGGATCATATGCATCAGGCGCAGCGTATTCACACCCGAAAGAGCGGGCAATGCTCTGAGCCCGATCCAATGACCGGTTCAGCACCGTGACGCTCATCCCGAGATCCTGCAGCGCATAAACGGCCGCACGGGCGGCACCCCCGGCACCGAAGACCACCGCATTGCCGGGCGGAGTGGCAGCGAGTGGCTGGCGGATACCCATCCAGTCGGTGTTTGCGCCGGCCCATCGGTCACCGCACCGCACCATCGTATTCACCGCACCGATTGCCTTGGCATCTGCCGTTATCTCATCACAGTATTGGATACAATCCGACTTGAACGGAATGGTCACCGAAAGTCCCTTCACCCCGGTTGCCCGGACTACACCCATGATGGCGCCAATGTCAGGCCAGTCGATACGGGTATAGACGCCGTCCACCCCGCAGGCGACAAAGAGGGTGGTGAAGAGTTCCGGGCTCCTGCTGTGCAGACAGGGACTCCCTATGATTGCAAAAATGCCGTGCAGAGGCATACCTCCCACACCACAGAGGCGTTTTTGAATCATTTCCCATTCAGTCCCCGCCATCTGCGTCTGCTGGAGGAATGCAACAAATGCATTGCATGCTGCACCAGACCCACGCTCTTTCAGAAATGCCTGGATCCGGTCGACCGTCTCAGCAGGAGAGAGCACACCGGTATCAATGCAAAGATCTGCTGCCCCCCGGTAGAGCGGCAGCCGGGCATTTCTGACAACAGTGACCTCTTTGGCGGGAGACAGATCCGTTAACGGCGGCCGCATGCTTCTGTTTGTCCGGACCGCGAGGACGGTTGCATCTGCATCCAGAAATACGGTGAGACTCTCAACGCGAAGTGCCTGCACATTCTTTCCTGAAAGAACCGCACCACCGCCCGTCGCAACCACCGTGTTGTCCGGAGGGAGTGACCGGATAACCGCAGTCTCTGCCAAACGGAATGCAGGTTCACCTCGCTCTGCAAAGATTTCGGGAATAGACATCCCTTCTCTTGCCTCCACCATCACATCGGTATCGAAGAACCGGTATCCCAGAGTATCTGCAAGGAGAGCCCCGATGGTCGTCTTCCCACTGCCCCGCGGGCCGATGAGAACAACTCTCACAGGATGCCCCCTTCCCGGAGTGCATCCCAGAAGCCGGGATAGGATTTCTGCACACATTCCGGATGCAGGATATCCACATCACCCCGCTTCAGGGCAATCACGGCAGCACTCATCGCGGTGCGATGGTCATCCTTTGGATCGATGATACCCCCGCCCGGTAACCTCCCGGGAATGATGGTGACGGCATCATCCGAGACATCTGTTGCCGCACCACCAAGGGTCGCGATACGCACCATTGCTCCAATCCGGTCGCTCTCCTTGATTCGCAAATTGCGGATACCAGTGATGGTCGTCGGCCCGTCTGCAAAGGGGGCGACAGCAGCAAGCGTCAGGGCCACATCCGGCGCATCACCCATATCGGCAGTGATGCCCCCAAGCCTGCCATCTGATGTGACGGTGACAGAGTCAGCACCTGATGTGACCGTGCACCCCATCTGTTCAAGCAGGCCGGGAAACATTCGATCACCCTGACACGAAACAGAATTCAGGTGTGTGACCTTTACCGTCCCGGTGCAGACAGCGGCCATGGCAAAGAAGTATGAGGCAGAGGAGTAGTCTCCTTCCACCGTATACACCGCAGGGGTATACCCATTCGGAGACACGGAGAAACTGCGGTATCCCTGCCTCTGTACCGGAGCTCCGAAGATGGCCATCACCTCTATGGTGATATCAAGATACGCCCGTGAAGCCGGTTCAAGAAGGGTGGTGATCACAGTCTTTTCTGCTCCACACGGCGCCACCATCAGGGCAGACGAGAGGAACTGGCTGCTTGCGGAGGCATCAATCTCCATATTCCCTCCGCGAAATACCCCATCCACACAGACCGGAGGAAACCCGGTCTCTTTCATATATCGGATCTCTCCCCCGATGGTGTTCAGCGCATCCACCAGAGGGGCAATCGGCCGCTGTTGCATACGGGCACTTCCCGTCAGACATACGGGTACGTCGGCAAGCAATGCGAGGGACACAAGCATCCTCATCGATGTACCGGAACTGTGGCAATCAATCGTGCTGCCCGGTGATGGAGAGAAGTTTCCTCCCGTTCCCTCCACTACCAAATCGCCGGTGTCCGTGATCGTTGCCCCGAGTTCTCGGAGGGCCATGATGGTCACCCCGGTATCCTCTGACTGCAGGAAGTTACGAATAACAGATCTGCCGTCTGCACATGCAGCCGCAATGAGCGCACGGTGCGTATAACTTTTTGAGGGCGGAGCGGTAAGACACCCGTCAATTCCAAAGACGGCAGGCAGGCAAAGGCTCATCTTTTGCCCTCCAGCCGTTCATACCAACCGAGATCTTTCACTGTCGCCATTCCCCCGATTGCATCCAGTGCCTCCGGGAGACCCGGGCCAATCTCTACATCAATAAAAAAGATGTAGTTCCCCATGCCCCGCTTGGACGGACGCGACTCGATGCGGGTGAGGTTCAGTCCGGCCCGGTTAAATTCACCCAAAAGATCATACAAAAGGCCGGGGTGGTCTGCATGGGGATCGATGATCAGGGAGCATTTCCCCGTCTCAGGCCGTGTTTCCGGGCGATGTGTAGATATACGCAGAAACCGGGTAGTATTATTTTCCGTATTCTGGACACTGCGCTGCTGCAGGGGCAGCCCGGCGATGCGGGCGGCGACCTCTGTGGTGATGGCACCGGTGCCGGGATGGGAAACGGCCTGCATCGCGCTTGCACTGTTGCTTTCGGTGTGGATGACCGAAACACCAAGGGTATCTATAAACCGCAGGCACTGGTCATGAGCCTGCGGATGGGCGTAGAGAGCGGTTATTTCCCTTACCGGAACCGTAGCGGCAAAATGGTGGGCCACAGGAAGATAGACCTCCCCGGTGATCACCACCGGATCACAGGAAAGACAGTCCATCACCGGCCCCACCGCACCGGCGTCACTATTCTCCACTGGCACGATGCCATCGCACCTTTCTTCGGCGACTGCCCGGAAGACATCCGTGATGGTCGGAACAAGAATTATCTCATCATCTGTGAGGGCACATGCCATTTCATGGCTGAATGTACCCTCCGGTCCCAGACAGCAGAGGATCATCTTTCCACCAGGCCCTGTATCAGACGATTTGTTGTCTCCATGGACGCGGGGATGACCGGCTCAAAGAATGCAGCATTTTCCTCAAAAAACGCTGCAAAACCCTCCATATCACGGGCGCAGACAATCTTTTGCAGGCGTGCTACGGCATCAGAGAACGCCGTCACCACCTCACATACCTCTGGATTATCCTGCAGAATAGGGCCATAGAGTGCCGCATCCTGTCCGAGAATCCTCCCAATAATACCTGTCTCAATCTGATATATCGGACTCTGGTAACGGAGCAGTGCTTCCGGCGAGGCGTTGACCGTTCGCATCGTCTCTGCGACAACAAGCGTAGAGAAATGCATCAGACCCTGAATGACTGCCATCATCTGGTCATGCTCCGCTGCCGTTGCAACCGTCACCCGTGCCCCCTGCCGGGAGAGGAGACCCAAAATCTCATCGCCTGTGGCAGGCATGCACCGGGCAGGCACTGCAATCACGGTCTGGCCCTCAAGGGACGAGACCCCCGGCCCAAACATCGGGTGCAAACCCAGCACCTGTGCAGGGGTGGCAAGCATCGCCTCAATCGCGCCCTGCTTTATTGAGGTGAGATCACAGAGAATCTGTCCACCGGAAAGAAAGGGTGCAATATCATTGATGACTGCAACCGTGTCCCGGATAGGGACAGAAACCACTACAATCCGTGCCTGCTGTGCAAGGTCGCGGGCTGACAACGGAGTGGTGCGTCCAGAGACAATCACCTGGTAGCCTTCCTTTTCAAAGACTTCCCGGAAGAACTGCCCCATCTCACCCCGGCCGCCGATGATGCCTACCGTATTGTCATCAGGCTTCACGTATCGTCTCCTCAACAGCGACACCGAAGTGACGACCGCCCTGCTGCCGGTGGCCAAGGAGGGTGTCACCAGACCGGAGGGCAGCAACCGATATGGCAGTGCCTTTGGTTCCTGCGAGACGCACTGTCTCTGCGTTCTGGAGCACCAGAGACGATTTCATCCCCTCATGCTCCACCTCGACAAGCACCATCGGCCGCCGTTCGATCTTCACCCTCCCAACCATCGCCACGCTGGTTGACCCATCCTCACGGACCACCAGCACATGATCCCCTGCGGTTACCTCAGAGAGATAATTGGTCTTGCCGTCCGCCATCAGAACGTAGGCATGCACCGCACCCGCGTTCACCCGGAATGGGCGGGGTGCGACATACGGATTTTCCAGTGTTTCGGCCTGCACCAAAAGGAACGCAGACGAGGTATTCCCGATGAGCATCCCCTCTCCTTCCTCCATGAGAGAACAGGTATCCACACAGACACGGTCACCCATAATACCCGGCGAAATGGCCGTCACCGTAAAGGGCACAAGGTCATAGTGCGGGGTGATGGCACGCACGCGGGCAGCGGTCCGGATGATCTCTGCCGGATCGTTTGTCACGAGACAGACTCCTGCCGTGCCGCGTTCAAGGACGGTCAGGGCCATCTGTGCCTCTTCTGCAGTGTGCACTGCGGCAATGATGCGATTGGACTGTGAAACCAGATTTTCCAGCGGAATCACCGACCAGTCCGTGGTGGTGACAATCACCGGTGCGTGTTCAGCAAGGCGAAGGGCTTCCTCCTCCCCCGCCTTGCCCTCGATATCAACCTCATGAACGTCTGTCCCGAGGATCAGGTCACCGTCCGGTGCAATGACCGACACTCTCCCGAGTGCATGCAGCGGGGCAGCTTCTGTCGCCACCAACGCATCTGCACCCTGTTCGATGGCTGTCGTTGCACAGTCCTTCCCCGAGGAACGGACATCCACCCAGAATGTCTTCATGCACCACTTCCAAGGGCATCCTCAGGTGTTGCATCGTGGTGAACCACACGGGTGATGGCGCGGATGAACCGTGCCGGGTCATCGCGCTGGAAGGCATTCCTCCCCATCGCAACTCCCGCCGCACCGGCACCCACGGCCTCACGGATCATTCCAAGGGCTTCCAGATCCCCACCTTTCTCGCCGCCTGCGACTAAAACCGGCACCGCACAGGCATGGGTAATGGCCGCAAAACTCTCTGGATCGCCCGTGTAGCTGGTCTTGATGATATCTGCCCCCAGCTCTTCTGCCACCCGCACACAAAGCCCGATTGCCACCGGGTCAGTTGGATTGATGCCCTTACCGCGGGGGTAGATCATTATGAGCAGAGGCATGCCCCAGCGGGCGCATTGCCGGGAGATGACTCCTGCCTCCTCGATCATCTTTGACTCATTGGGCGCACCGAGATTGATGTGAATCGAGACACAGTCTGCACCGAGAGCGATCGCCTCCTCTACGGAACATACCGAGACCTTGTCGTTCGGGTCAGGATTCAACGAGGTGCTCGCCGAGAGATGGACGATGAGACCAATGTCAGACCCCGCCTTCCGGTGGCCGTGTCGTACCATGCCTTTGTGAAGGACAATCGCGTTTGCACCGCCCTCACTCACCGCAGAGATAACCTGAGGCATATCATGCAACCCGTAAATCTGCCCGAGTGAGAAGCCATGATCCATCGGAATGATAACTGAGCGTCCGGTATTCCGGTCCATAATCCGTTCCATACGGATGGCCTTTCCAATCATACGCCACTCCCGTTCCGGAGGATTTCTGCTGCCTCCTCTGCGCTGCGGCGTTCATGAACCACCCGCGTCATCGCACGGACAAAGAGATCCGGGCGCGGATGCTGGAAGGCATTTCTGCCGATAGAAATACCCGCAGCACCGCCTTCCATCGCCCCTTCGATCATCTGCAGGGTGGCAAAGTCATCCCCGCGCGCCCCGCCCGCGACCACCACAGGGACATGGCACCCAAGAGTAACCTCACGGAATGAGTCCGGGTCACCGGTGTAGGGTGTCTTTACAATATCGGCTCCCAGTTCTGACGCTACCCGTGCGGCATGACTGACCTCAGCCACTCCCTTCTCATGGAGCACATTCGGGCCACGGGGGTACATCATCGCCAGAAGCGGCATACCCCATTCCATGCATTCGACAGCGATTCTGCCGAGGTCCTCAAGCATGCGTGCCTCAGAGTCAGCACCGATGTTGCAGTGCACCGAAACACCGTCTGCCCCCATCTTCAGGGCATTGGTGACGGTGTTAACAATGACCTTGTTATTCGGATCCGGACCCATGTCTGTGCTTGCAGAAAGATGGAGAATCAGACCAATGTCAGGCCCGCCCATCCGATGCCCATGCAGGGCAAGCCCGATATGCCCAATCACCGCATTGGCACCGCCCTGTGCCACCAGATTAACACTCTCATCCAGATCGATAATCCCTGCAATCGGTCCGCTCGATACCCCGTGGTCCATAGGGACAATTACTGTCGCGCCCGTGTCACGGTTCATAATTCTTTCCAGTCGGATTTGTTTTCCTCTCATGGTAAGTATCTCCCGGCAGTTACTGCCGAACAGAATAAAAAGCACCTACCATCAGAGAGTAAACGCAAACCGGTAAAAGGTTGCGTTCACTTCGAAGTAGGGCCAAAAAAACTGATAATAGCGATATGTGGAGTGCACTACGCCAGTGCCGGAAGCCATCACGGGCAATACGCATTCACCACACATTGTGGCAATATAGGACATATCTCAGATATAATGATTTGTGCAGTGCAAAGAGAACATAACTATTATTTGTCCCACCCCCTGCCCGGCAAAGAAGATAAACAATCAACACCTATTTTTGAGGTACAGATGCGCAGGATTGGATTACTGGGGTGCGGTAATGTCGGCGAAATCATCGCACACAAACGTGAGGG
>CAZBYH010000008.1:0-3936 GCA_964496155.1 uncultured Methanoculleus sp. | reverse complement strand
ACCGGTCTTGACAACCTAAAGGTCTGCCAGATTGCAGAGGTCAGTAAAATTCTTTTGCGGACCACAAAAAACCCCCGTTCACTAGGCATTGAAGCTGACAGTCCAACGCTCCTCTTCAAGGGAACCGCTCGCGACTGTATCCGCCGGTATCCAAAGAATATCAACGTCGCTGTGGCAATTGAACTGGCTTCAGGCCATGAAGCAGAGGTTGAACTCTGGGCAGACCCAAACACTGATAGAAATACCCATGAACTCTTTGTCGAGGGCGAATTCGGTGATATTACCATCACGGTAAGTAATCGCCCCAGTCCTGAGAACCCGGCAACCAGCTATCTTGCCGCCCTCTCCGTTCTGTCATTGCTTCGTAACCTTGATAACCCCATACAGATAGGGACCTAGAACCATGTACACTGACCAGTTAAAACGCATTGAACACCTCAAAAAGGAAAATAACGCGATCATACTTGCCCATAACTACCAGCCTCCGGAGATTCAGGATGCCGCTGATATCATCGGAGATAGCCTGGAACTGGCAGTGAAGGCCCGGGAAGTTACGGAAGACACGATTATCCTCTGCGGGGTTCGGTTTATGGCAGAGACCGCAAAAGTGCTCAACCCAAAAAAGACCGTCATTCTCCCGGCACCCGATGCAGGATGCCCGCTTGCAGACTATCTCACCCCTGGGATGGTGCGGGAGGCACGCCTCGCCTATCCGGAGGCAGCAGTCGTCCTCTACGTAAACAGTGACACAGCAGCAAAGGCAGAGGCGGATATTGTCTGCACGTCGGCAAACGCGGTTGAAGTGGTGCGTTCACTCAAAGAGACGACCATTCTCTTTGGTCCGGATTCAAATCTTGCGGACTACGTCGCATCCCGGGTGCCGGAGAAAGAGATCATCCCCCTGCCAAAAGGGGGTCACTGTTACGTCCATGCACTCTTCACCTGTGATGATGTCATTACCGCAGCAGAGGAGGGCTGTACAACGATATGCCACCCGGAATGCCCACGTGAGGTCAGGAATGGCTCTGATGTAGTGGCATCGACCGGCGGTATGGTCACCATGGCAAAAAATGCGGATTCATGGATGCTTTTAACCGAAAAAGGCATCGGATACCGTCTTGAAAAACTCTATCCGGGGAAGACATTCATCGTGCGGGACGACGCAATATGTGCCGACATGAAGAAAATAACCCTCGATATGCTGGAACACTCCCTCATCACCGGCGAGTATGCAGTAGAACTCCCCGTCGACCTGATGGACCGGGCACGCGGCCCCATCGAAAGGATGATGGCACTCCGGCGGGAATAACAGAACTATGCCACTTCGGGAAGACCTCCTCAGGTACCTGAATGAAGATATTCCATTCGGGGACGTCACATCGCGGGCAATGATCCCGGACCGCAGATGCATGGCCCGTATCACCGTAAAAGAGAACACCGTCATCTCCGGACTTGCCGAAGCAGAGGCGATATGCACTCACTGTGGCATCACCTTCACCCGAAGAGTTGCAGAAGGTGCAGAAATTCATGCGGGTAGTGTTATTGCCGAACTCGAAGGCTCTGCATCATCAGTTTTGATGGTGGAACGCACCATCCTCAACCTGATGAGCAGAATGAGCGGGATTGCAACAGCAACCCGGCGGGCGGTTGAGGCAGCCAGAGCGGCAAATCCTGCAGTCCGTATCGCAGGTACCCGCAAGACCGCACCAGGACTTCGCCTCTGCGATAAGCAGGCATTGAACACCGGTGGTGCTGACCCTCACCGTATGAGCCTCTCTGATATGATCCTCATCAAGGACAATCACCTGGCATTAGTTCCTCTTAAAGAAGCAGTCCGGAAGGCACGGGCATACAGCAGGTATGTGAACGTAGAAGTTGAGGTAGAGACTGCTGAGAATGCACTCATCGCTGCACAAACAGGGGCGGATATCATTCTCCTTGACAATATGCTTCCCCGGGAAGTACAGAGAACTCTTGACATTCTCACTGAACACGCCATGCGCGAACAGGTAGTGATCGAGGTTTCCGGAAACATCACACCAGAGACCCTCGAGTCCTATGCAGTGCTCGGGATCGATACCATCAGTATGGGGAGTCTTACTCATACGGTGAAAAATATCGATATATCCCTTGAAATCAGGGGTGCCGTAAACACCGTAAAGATTTTCTAACTTTTTTCTGTAAACGTTCTTTTATTTTTCACATGCAGGTAGTTATCTGAAAGTCTGTCGGGCAGTGTGTCTGTAACCGATACAGACAGGCACAAATCATTATATCCAGTCAGGATATCCGTGTGACAATAATACCTTCTGACCTATCCCATTTTCTGTATCTTTGCTTCACCTCCCTTTCAAGGCACACTAAACAAAGTGGGAAACACCATCTGTGGTTTTGAAAAAAGAAGAATACCAATACAACTGAAAACTGAACCAGAAGAAAAATTCAGAGAAACGATAGGGAAAACTCTGTGTCACTTTACTGTTCTGGCAAGCACACAGAAAAACAGTAACAAAAAAAAAGATTGGGTTAGACCAGCTTGAAGAGCGGGTGATCATCCGTTGCGACGTTGACGCCAAGCTGAGCTGCTGCTTCAGCAAGGACAATATCGGTGAATGCTATTGACGTCATTGCACCTTCACAGTTCTCGATAGGTCCGTACATGATCAGGTCTGCACCAAGGGTCGCTGCCATCATGTTGCATCCGATATCCGGGGCGCACCATGCGGTCTGCTTGATACCGTCCATGCCACCAAAGTGGTGTTTTGACATCTGGTCAAGGAGGAGGTCCTTGCCTTCATACTGGCTTACCAGCACGGAGGGGTTCTTTTTCGTTCCTCTCCAGCGTTTGAGCCATGTCCATGAAACAGTCATGTTGTGGTATGCACCACCGGTTGGGAGACCGTGGATGGCCTTGCATGCAAGAATTTCACGGTATGAGCCGCCGGATCCGAGACCGAGCGGTGTTGCTGCAGTATCAAGGATGGGGCGGGTAATACCGCACTCTTCTGCAATTGCAAGCATGGACTTCTCCTGACCCGCGACGCCACCTTCTGAAAGCACTTTCTCCCGGCCCAGTACGCTTGCGTCACCAGGGTTGAATGCGAGCACAATTGCTGCGTTGACGTCACTGTTCTTGAGTGCCTCGATGTTCTCCGGAAGGATTGAACCATTGATTGAGTTGTAGATAGCACGGTCTGCAAGTCCTACCTCAGTCACATACTCACATGCGTGTGCAAGTGCTGCAGGTTCAGACGAGTCCATCAGGAATGCCGTCTTGTTGTCAATGGAATCAAACCAATTGAAGTAGCTCTCAAATGCCTCTGATGTTTCAGAGATGATCTGGATGAAGTGTTTTATGCCTGTCTGGTCTGACAGTTCCTGACACCGGTTCCAGAGCGCCTCTGCGCGATCCTTGTCAATAATGCCCTTCACATCATCAATAACAGTTTCGTGCTTGTTATAGAAGATGGAGGCTCCGAGAACCCGGGCATATTCTCCGGGTTGCCCGCCAATCTTGGTACCGTTGAAGTCGTGTACCGTCTGTTCTTTCTCAAATTTGAACATTTTTTCTCCCTCCTCAGATAAATCCGCCTAACTTGGGGAGTAATACCAATAACATCATGAATACAATCAGACCGGCGACAAGGCCATAGAGAATGCCTATGTCACGGCCGACCTTTCGGCCATAGCGCTGAGCAAGTTCTGCATCTGCAAACTCCAGTTTAACCTCGATAGCATTGAGTTTTGCCTCAATCTCAAGGAACTGGGGATTTGCTGTTGCAGAGACTGCACCGCCGGCATCGCCTTCATCATCGCTGACCTCGACTACGATCGGGTCTGCGCCGAATGCACCGGGATCTTTCGCGATACACTCGTTAATTTTTGCGGTGATTGCACCCATGTCTTCGCTTTCCATGATGTCGATGACTTCGACCT
>CAZBYH010000007.1:0-21713 GCA_964496155.1 uncultured Methanoculleus sp. | reverse complement strand
TATCCGCAAGGAAGGCGATCACTGCCGCACAGTCCCGCACTTCCTGCCGTTCATAAAAGGCAGTGCCGCCGTGAATCTGGTAGGGCACCCCAGCCCGGCGGAAGGCATCCTCGATGAGGTGGAGATGGCTGCGTGTCTCTATAAGAACTGCACAGTCACCAAAACCCGCAGGCCTTTCATGCCATTCTCCGTTGGATTTTTTTTCATAGACCATCTTCCGCCTTTTTCTGACCATATCAACAAGCCACGCCCCGATCGCCTCAGCCTCGGCAAGGTGGCGCTCGGTGCTGGTCTTTCCGGGAGGGGCAATGAGAATTTCAGCAGATCCAGTATGGTCTTTTCTGAACTCACTTACGCCAAGGTGATCATAGCCGAATTCCCATGGGAGTCGGTCTGCGCCGAGGATTGTGGAGAAAAGAGTGTTCACAAGGCCGATAATCTCCGGTGCACTGCGGAAACTCGTGTCCAGCGCCACCTCACGCCCGGCCCGTTCTGCAAGAATGCGGTCACGGGTTGCCTTGAACTGCGTAACATCAGCGTTTCTGAAGAGATAGATAGACTGTTTCGGGTCACCGACCACAAAGAGGGACCGTTCTTTTCCTGCGGCCGTGAGAATATCCGAGATAATAGCGGCCTGCAGGGGGTCGGTGTCCTGAAATTCATCCACCATTATGGCACGGTACTTTGCAGCGACACCGTTTCGTGCTGCCGGGTTTGCTGCAAGCAAAGTCCGTGTGGATATCAGCATATCCCCAAAGTCAATCGCCCCTCGCTTAGCCTTCTCGCGCCCAATTGCATCTGAGAACCAGGTAAAGACGGTCCCGAGTGCCTGCAGTGTGCGGATGGTCTCTACGGTCTCGGGGTTGTCTGGGGATACCGTCAGCGTCAGCAAACCGTCCGTTATGCTGTCTTCCCATTCCTTGAGGGCGCTGTAAGCGGTGACGAGCATCTTTTTTCCATCCTTCCCGAAGATCTTCGCACTTCCCATACTCCGACTCCCCTTGCAGGAGAGGAGGGCAGCAAGAGCATTGCAGGTCTCTTTTGGTTGGTTTGGATCGAGTGCCTTGAGACTGGGGAGAGCGTCCGCGAGGTAACGGGTTCCGGCATCATCATCTCCTGCAAATGCGGTGGCAAGCTCCCTGAGGACAGCTACCGATTTCCCCGCAGGTGAGGCAAAGAACTGTGTGCATATATCTTTTTGTTCGGCAACAACTGCCTCTTTCCAGAGAGTAATCAATGCCTCAGGTGTGTCCCGGACGCGGGAAAAGAACTCCCCGGCCTCCCAGCGCTGGCCATAGAGGGCGGGGAGGGTCTCCTGTACCTGCCATATACCAAAGGTTCGGAGGCAAGTGAGGACTGCTGTTCTGACCGGCTCAGGCAGGGGGGTGTAGAGAAGGCGGTAGAGTGTCTCTTCGATGATCTCCGCAAGCTCATAATCCTCGATGACAGAAAATCCTGGTTCCAGACCCGCCTCAAGGGCATATTCCCGCAGTATCCGCGTACAGAAGGAATGGATAGTGGAGATACCGGCCCACATCAGATCATCGCGGAAACGAGCAGCCTCGTCCCCCTTTGCTTCAGAGAGTGCCCGACGGACACGATCCTTCATCTCGGCCGCCGCTTTTTCCGTAAAGGTGAGGGCTAAAATCTCCTGTACTCCGGCCTTTTCCTCGCCCTCGCGTTCGAGGAGGTCAAGATACCGGCTGACGAGAACATAGGTCTTGCCGGTTCCCGCTCCGGCTGTTACACAGAGGCTGCCCGAACAGGTGATGGCAGTCTCCTGCACCGGCGTGCGCTGTGGGGGCATCTACGCATCCCCCCCTATGCGGCGTGCTTCCAGACTTCTGAGAACACTTTTCCGGCAAATTCGGATATACTCACAATAACCGGGACATTTCTCTGCATCCTCTGCAAGCGGAAACCTCCCTGCACGAATGCCCGCTGTTGCCTGTCCTGCGGCGGTCACTGCATGGCTGATGATCTCAGGGAAGGGAGGGGTATCCTTTTTCATCCGTTTTGGATGGTAGGACGCGAGAACGTCGGCATAGCGTTCGTCATGTACCTCCACCGTGTTTGCCACCCCCCGGCGTTTCATGGTATAGTAAGACGCTCCTGCCCCGGCAGCACCGGTGATCATTTCAAGAGCCCGCACATAGAGTGCCAGCTGAAGTGCCTTTCCTGCGATGATTTCGGATTGTTTTGGATGATTGCCCGTCTTATAATCCGTTACGAGAAAGGTTCCGTCCGCCATGCAGTCCACCCGGTCGATAAATCCCCGAAGGAGAATGGGTGTCTCCTGTTCCGGCACCTCAAGGGCCACCGCTGCATCATGGATACTGGCCGGACGGTCCGGAGTACCAAATCCTACCTCAAAGAGGGATGGCACAAAGGGGGATGCCTGTGTCTCTGTTTCCTGCAAAATAAACTCTTCGAAGAGTCCTGGTCCTGCCTTGTCTGTGCCAAGGAAGGCCTCCATTCCTGCCTCCCATGCAACACCGGGCCGGGTGTACCGGGCCAGCACCGTCTCTGCCTCTGCGATGATACGGACGGTTGCCTCCTCCTTTTCTTTCGGGCCCGGCCCGGCGGGGTGTCCTGCCATCCAGTCCCGGTAGAAGAGCTGGCAGACCTCATGGACGATGGTTCCGTGTGTGGAAGCTGATATGTCCCTCTCTTCTTCCGGGAGGGGTTCTAAACCCAGCACATGCCGGAGGTAGAACCGAAAGGGGCAGGTGACATAATCCTCAAGGATGGTTGCCGACCAGACAGTGTCTTCCGAATAGCGTTCGGCAAGCATGGCGGGGGTCTTTGGGTCGGCATCAAGCATGCCGTCAAAGGCTGAGTCACAGATGCCCTGGCGATGATACTCCTCCGTGGTGATGCGTGCTGCAACAGACTCCGCGGTGATGCCTGTCGGAAGCCACGCGGATGGTGGCAAAAATCCGTCCCGTATCACACGCCCGGCCCGTTCCATCCTGCTCTCCTCTGATGCAGGCATGACTGTGCATTGCCATTCTGCGTGTGGGAACGTGTCAGTTGCGGCGGCATAGAAGGGTGAGGGGATGAGTACCCCTCCGTCACTTTCCGCATGGCTGAGCCAGAGAGCCTCGCCGGCGGAGAATAGGGCTGCAAGGAAGTAATAACGCTCCTCTCGCAGTTTTTCACGCCGCCGCATCGTGCCCATTGCCCGTTCCTCCTGTTCAGTGGTGTAGGGCAGGAGAGGGGGAATGTCCGGCAACCGTCCGTCGGTGAGATCGACGATGAAAACCATTGGCACATGCAGCCCCTGAAGTTCACGGATACCGCAGATCTGAACGGCATCCGGCTCAGGTTGGTGTTCGGGGCGTGTCTCTGCTGCGGCTGAGAGAAGGACGGCTGTTGCCTCGCGGATGCTTACCGCCGGCCCCTCCTGTCCGGGAGTGCCCGCCATGCGATCCAGTAAATGGTTAAATTCATGGAGAGCTGTTTTTTCACGCTCTTCTGTCGCCGTATCGGGTGCCGGTGGAAGGCAGGGAGCGTCCCATCGGGTGTAGAGACCCCTGAGTGCCTGAATATGATCTGCCATTGGTTTGGGCTTCTCCAATGTTTGCAGGTCACGGATAAGGGCAACGATGGTATATGCTGCCCGTTCTGTTGCCGCAAGGTCGCGTGCAGCAGCTTCCTGTCTGTATTGAGGGGTATCCGGGTTTTCCTTTGTTTCTGTCAGACGCTCCTTGAGGTGGGCAAATCCTTCCTCCCAGCGGGCTGCACCACTCCGGATGCCGGCCTGACAGGCCACATGGTTTATTTCACTTCCTGAAACGACTCCCCCGTCTGCATCGTTGAACCGGAAGAATGGCTGGGAGAAGAGCTGCACAACCGTCTGGCGTTCAAATCCGTCTGCGACAATGCGGAGTGGCAGCAGGAGGGCCTGGACAAGGGGTTCCTGTGCAAGCGGCAGGGTGGCAGAAGAAGCCGCGGGGATATCAAAGTCGGCAAATGTCGCTGAAAGGTGGGCCTCTTCTGCCCGGATGTCCGGCAGGGCGACTGCGATAGTGCCCGGAGGAGTGCCGGCATGAATGAGCTCGGTGATCTGCTGGGCCACTGCCCGAAATTCACAACGCCTGTCAGGGAATGTGCCGCAGGAGAGCGACACCGGGAACGTGAGGGCGGCGGTGTCGGAGAAGAGCCATTCCGGCCCGTCTCCACCGCCTTCCGGCAAAAGCACTTCCGGCCCGAATATCGCTGGGTTTGCACCGGCAGGAGTGAAGACTGCCCATTTCCCACCAGCACCGGTGAGTGTTTTGAGGAACCGTTCTGTCTCGGGCAGAGGTGCGTGGATGGCATAGATACACCCGGAGAACCGGAGCGAAGAACGGGCAAGGAGATCGGCTGCCGCACCGCAGACTGAGGATGCGTCCACCGCTCCTTCAGCCTCAAGGCGTGCCCGGTAGTCGGCAAATATATCGCCAATCACCCGGCTCTTCTCTCCTGCTCCGGTACCGAGGCAGGCAGGGTAGTCAATACCCCGTTCGGTGATCACCCCAAAGAGGCGGGAGAGATCCTGAACAAGGCGCTGCCCCCCTTCCTTTCCTCCCGGAGTAAGGATGCCCCGGTTCGGATGGGCCCGTATTGCCTGGTGTAGGATGACCCGTGCCTCCTCTGCGGGAATGATGCGCAGGTCGGGCGCTGTCCGGGAGAGGATAGCTTTTGCCACATCAGCGGGGGTTCCTGCAAGAGCAGGGATGTGGGGGATGCCCTCCCTGTTCATCCGGCTACGGAGAGTGGAAGCAAGGCGTATTGTTGGCATACACAGAACCGCAGAAAACGGGTCTTCTGCGGTGCATGCGGCAAAGAACCGGAGGCATTCCTTTTGTTTTTCGCCCGGCAGAATGGGTATTTCAGTCAGTCTTTCTGTGGCCATATTCAAAGCCTCCGGTAACACATGACAGTATCTGGGTGCTCTGTAGGTTTACATCTCACGATATGCGTTGTACAAAAAAGATAGGGGGGGTGCCTGCCGGTCTACTATTATCCCAGTGTGGCAATCTTCTGGCCGACTTTCACTGCGGCCTCACATGCTGCCGTGTCATTGACGATCTCACCCGGCAGGAATGCCTTGCCGGTAACCGATCCTGCATAGGCAAACTCGTGGGCGTTTGCAAACCCTTCGAGTGTTTCAAGAGCACGGTCGGCCCCGGTGTCACCATTTACCGCTACGGTGACCACATATTTTCCCGAGAGTCTGCGATCGTGCCAGAGGGAGTAGGTCCGGTCAATGAAGTTTTTCATCTGCCCGCAGACATCGTAGTAGTAGACCGGGGTGCCGATGACCAGCACATCGCAATCCATCATTCTCTCTGCCACATCCGCCCAGTCATCATTCGTGATGGTGCACTCTTTCTTCTCTCTGCACTGGAGGCATCCGGTGCACGGGGTGATGTGGTGGCCCCCGAGTGAAACAAACTCACAGATTGCCTCTGCGTTTGCTTCAGTAACTGCTTCAAGGATCTTCTTGACAAGATATGCAGTATTTCCGTTTGGTTGCATGCTCCCTGAGATTCCCAGAACTTTCATACAGTTAGGTCGAATCCAAATTATATGAGCGTTATGTCTGAACTTTATATTCCTTATTTGCAGAAAGTGACCGGTACCGTCACCGGTTTGCACCCACAGGCACTGAGGGCACGGCAGCATTCTGCCTGCGGTTCCTCATTTCGGTACAGCAGATGGGTGGTGCACCGGCAGTCGCTGCACCCGAATCCTCTGATGCCCTGCCCCCCAAGCAGGTGGGCAAGAGTACATTCGAGTCTTTCAGTGGTCTCGCCGCAGACTGCTGTCGTGAAAACAAACCGGCTGTCGGTAAGCAGGCGGTCGATGTGCCAGCGTGGCCGGTGGTCCTTTTCCCTCTGATGCACACGAATATGGCGCTGCACCCGTGCCAGTCCCCCCGGACCGAGTGCCGAACCCACATAGATGTACCATCCAGCGGGAAATGCCACCTCGCCCAGTGCACCCACCGGAAGTGTTGCCCCGTTGGTCTTCAGGATGAGGCAGTAGATACCTTTCTCTGCCATCGCTGTCGCCTTTGTTTTGTTTTTGGTCTCTTTTTTGTATCTGTGCTGTTAGTAATAGCCGATCATCCGGCGTGCCGCTTCGATATGCCGGTATCCATTCTCTGTTACCGGCATTCCGTGGCCCGGCCAGATTTTCTGCACATCATATGCTGCCAGCCGGTCGAGGGAGTGGATGAGATCTTCCTGAGACCCTCCGGGAAAGTCAGTGCGCCCCACCCCGCCATCGGCAAAGACCGTGTCACCAGATATGAGGTTCTCATTCTCCGGGTCCCAGAGGCAGATGGAACCCGGTGTGTGACCGGGTGTGTGAATAACCTTCAGGCCGCCGATGGTATCGCCGTCCCTGAGGGTTCCTGCCAGCGAAACGGTGGGAGAGCGTTCCCCGAACATCGCCGCGAGCGTTATCTCTCCACGCCCATAGGTCAGAGCGGGTTCGTCTGCCTCGTGGATGAACACATCTGCATCACACAGAGAGGCGATATGGTGGGCGTGTGCGATGTGGTCATAATGGCAGTGGGTCAGCACAATCGTTGTAATCTCTGAGGCATAGGCCTCCACCTGCATCGGGGTTACACCCGCGTCTACAAGCACATCTCCGCAGATATAGGCGTTTGCCCAATAGCCTTCTCCCGGAATCCATCTCACCTGCATGCAAGATAATAAGGATGCACTACCAAATGGTTGTTATGCAGACCCTTATCAGGGAGTGCCTCTCGGGGGTGCCGGATGAAATCGAGGCACTGGCCCGAAAAGAGGGGCTCGATGGCCGGAAGATGGCACGTGATGTTGTGCGGGGACGTATCGTTGTTCCAACAAACCCGCAGCGTGAACACCGTCTCTGTGCCATTGGGTCCGGGTGCCGGGTAAAAGTCAATGTGAACATCGGGACCTCGGGTGTTCGGTGTGACCCGGACCTTGAACTCAGGAAAGGAAAGGCGGCACTTGCAAACGGTGCGGACGCATTGATGGATCTTTCCACCGGGGGCGATCTCCGGTCAATACGCCAGAGTATCCTCGGGCTGGATACCACCGTCGGCACCGTGCCGATTTACGATGCGGTGCGTCGTGCGGGGAGTGCCCCGGATATTACCGCAGATATTCTCTTTAATACCATCCGCGATCACTGCCGTGACGGGGTGGACTTTCTCACTCTCCACTGTGGAGTTAATCGTGAGGCCTTTGCCTCTCTGCGGCTTGACCCGCGGGTGATGGGTGTTGTCTCACGGGGCGGTTCCTTTCATCTGGCGATGATGGACGCAACCGGTGAAGAGAACCCCCTGTATGCAGAGTATGACTACCTGATGGAGATGCTCAAAGAAGAGGATGTCTGTATCTCCCTCGGAGACGGGATGCGTCCGGGTGCGGTTGTCGATGCCGTACGGCAGGCAAAGACAGTGGAGTATCTCACCCTCGGCACCCTTGCCGCACGGGCACAGGAACAGGGCGTCCAGCGGATGATCGAGGGGCCGGGCCACATGCCGGTGGACCAGATCACCTACAATGTCAAGATGATAAAAGAACTGACAGATCAGGCTCCGCTATATCTTTTGGGACCGCTGGTCACCGACATTGCTCTTGGCTATGACCATGTATCAGCTGCCATTGGGGGGTCCATTGCTGCGATGGCCGGTGCAGATTTCCTTTGCATGGTGTCCCCCGCAGAACACCTAGCCCTGCCGAACCTGGCAGATATCGAGGAAGGGACTCGGGTGGCAAAACTTGCCGCACATATCGGTGACACCACCCGCCGCCCGGAAAAATGGTTCACTGAAGGGGAACGGCAGATGGCCGATGCCCGCCGTGCCCTTGACTGGGAACGCCAGTTTTCCATTGCAATGTTTCCGGAGTATGCGAGGCGTATTCATGAACGGGATGGGGAGATTGATACCTGTTCGATGTGCGGGGACCTCTGTGCCGTGAAGCTGGTCAACGGTATACTGAGCGATAAAAAGATCACCAGATAATCCGGATGCCGGGGTCATTCTCCACTGCGAATGCAGGCATTGGGATAACACTTTTTGACATTTCCCGGCATTTATGAATGGACCAATGCCCGTATCGCAAAAAAAATGGATGAAGGTAATCATTGGCGATCTCCGTCATGTTCTTTGAGTATATCGGGTTCTGGCTGGTTTTATCTGGCACAAGGGCTGTCCTCCCTTTTTCTTTTTTTCTTGTCAGATGAAGTTTGCACCGGAAAAACAGGTCTGCCACAAGACTAATCATCGCAGGAGGAAAGAGTATTTAAAAACCTGCCGTGCAGGTGAGGAGGGTGGATATGTCGTGGTATATGTGTGATGTCTGTCATGTGTTTGAGTATAATGATAAAGTGGGATCGGTTCAGGGAGGGATACCTGCGGGGGTATCTCCCAAGAATCTGCCGGATGACTATGCGTGTCCGGTCTGCGGGTCAGATAAAACCCATCTTAAGAAGGAGGCAGGTGCCGCAAAAAAAGCTACATGGACCAAATCAGTAAAGGCAGATCCGGCGGCCCATCTTTGCCGGTCGCCGGATTATATTGAGCCGTACTTTGTTCAGATTAAGACGATGGCACAGACCGGAAAACCGGTCATCGAACCAATGCGGACTGCCCGGCTGATGCCCACATGGGATGAGGTTCTCATCATTGCAGCTGCCCTCCGCCGGTTTCCGCTGAATCCCGATGAACCCGTGGCAATGGAGACGGTCATCGGGCCAAACGCCCGGCAGCCGATGGTCCTCGCACTTCCCTTTTATGTCAGTCACATGTCGTTCGGGGCTCTCTCCCGCGAGATAAAAATCGCACTTGCAATGGGAAGTGCCCGTATGGGGACAGCATGCGCCTCGGGGGAAGGAGGTATTCTTCCGGAGGAGTTCGAGCAGGCTCACCGATATATCTTTGAGTACGTGCCGAATCGGTATAGCGCCACCCCGGAAAACATGCAGGCAGCAGACGCAGTAGAGATCAAAATAAGCCAGTCGGCCAAACCAGGGACGGGAGGCTTTTTGCCCGGTGCAAAGGTGACAGAAGAGATCGCCGCCATCCGGGGATTTCCCAAAGGGCATGACATCCAGAGCCCTGCCCGGTTCAAAGATATCAACTCCCCCGAAGACCTGAAGGCAAAGGTGGATTATCTGCGGGATGCTTCAGGCGGCCGGCCCATCGGCATCAAGTTTGCTGCAGGTGATATTGAAGGAGATCTAAAGGTGGCAATTGCAGCCGAGCCGGATTTCATCACTATTGACGGCCGACCGGGTTCAACAGGGGCAGCGCCGAAGTCTATAAAGGACGCGACCGCTGTTCCCACGATCTATGCCCTGGACCGTGCCCGCCGGTATATGGATGACCACGGGGTTCATGGCATCTCTCTTGTCATGACCGGTGGGTTCCGTATATCATCAGATATCGTAAAAGGCCTCGCACTTGGTGCTGATGCAGTAGCGCTGGCCACTGCCTCTATGATAGCTGCCGGATGTGATCAGTATCGTATCTGCAATACCGGCAAATGTCCTACCGGCGTGACCACCCAGAATCCTGCCCTCCGTGCACGGGTGAATATAGATCACGCAGCGGAAGGTGTTGCCCGGTTCTTTGCCGCGACACGGATGGAAATTGAGGATTTTTCACGGCTCTGCGGCCATCATGATGTGCATGACTTTTCGGTGTGTGATCTCTGCACGATTAATTCTGAAATATCTAAATACACCCGTATCCGGCATGTCTGATGAAATACCTTCCCTTTTGAATAGTTGTGCGTTTTTCCCTTACAGAACGATATATACGAGGAGAATAACTAATGGTTGAATACACAGGAGCAAAGTCTGTCATGATATCTGAAGATCAATCCTATCCAATTACTATTGCCTCCTGCGTACGGATCACGACACTCATGACAAAGGTGCTGGTGTGTGTTCAGCCGGAGGCCGTGGCCGCGACAGCGGCGGCCCGGATGACAGAACGCCGGTGCGGGAGTTGTCTGGTCATGGACGAGGAGGCACTCCGGGGAATCATCACGGAACAGGACCTCACCAGGAAGGTCGTGGCCGCCGGAAAAGACCCAAAGACGACTCTGGTCTCTGCACTCATGTCGTCACCGGTTGTCACCATGGGCAGTGGAGGAACGGTTGGTGATGCTGCTGACCTGATGATCCGGCATACTATCCGCCGTATTGTGGTGGAAGAGGAGGGCATTCCGGTGGGCATTGTGACTGCACGCGATGTGCTTGGCTTCGCAAGTGATATGAATGCCATTTTGCAGGATATATCGGGGATGTACGGAACTATGATGTTTCTTGATCCTGATATGCATGTCCTCTGGGTCAACAGGCAGCCAGGGGATACCGATGCCACATACGATTCCGGTCCGGTGCACTGCTATGAATTCCTGCATGGCAACGCCGTTCCCTGCCATGGCTGTCCTCTGACGCTCTCTGGCACCACTTCCCAAAAAACGGTGCGAACATCAGAGATTGTCGACAACGAACAACGTATCTGGCAGGTGCAGTGCCATCCGGTCAGTTGGGGGGATGGAAAAGTCATCGGCGTGATTGAGTCAGCAATTGAGGTCACCCGCGAACGTGAACTGGAACAGGCCCTCTGGGAGCACCGGAACCATCTGCATATGGCCGTTGAGGGTGCGGATGTTGAGACCTGGTACTGCCGTATGGGCCCGGACGGAGTGGTGATTGGATCCGATGGAGGACTCTTATTTGCCCCTGAAAGCCTGTTTTCCGGCACGGAAGAGATGTTTGGGCACCTGCAGATGAGGATACATCCTGATGATCTGCCGGTCTTCCGTGGTATGATCGAATCTCTGTTGTCAGGCAGCGAACATGTTGGTGAGGGGCGGTTTCGCATGATTGTTCCGGGAGGTGGATGGCGATGGATACGGACGATGAGCGGGGCGGTTGGGTCTGCTCAAGACGGATCCGTAGAAACGATTGGCGGAGTCAATATTGATATTACGGATCTCACCAATTACCGGGCTGCTATTCATCGGGCAGGCAGAAAACTAAATCTGCTTGCTTCAGTTACCCGTCATGATGTCCTCAATCAGATAAGTGTCATTATGCTTGTCGGTGAACTCCTGAAGCTGGATGGGTATCTGGACGGTGACTCCGGGCTTGCGGAGAATATCAGGCATATTATGTCTGCTGCAGGCACCATTGAACGCCAGATTCTTTTTACGAAGGAATATCAGGGCCTCGGTGAGGCAGAGCCGGCGTGGCAGGATGTCTGCATCCTTGCACGTTTTGCGGCATGTGAACTTGGATCCAAATCTCTCACGCTAAGGCTGTCCTGTGAGGAGCTGAAGGTCTATGCAGATCCCATGTTTGGGCATGTTCTCTATAACCTCATCGACAATGCGATTCGCCATGGGGAAGGCACGACGACCGTTTCAATCGGGTTTGCAGACAGCGATGATGGTGGGATTCTTACGGTCAAAGATGACGGGTGCGGTATTCCCGCTGACCTCAAAGAGAAGATATTTTCCCGGGGGTATGGAAAAAACACAGGTTTAGGTCTCTTTCTTTCACGCGAGATCCTGGAAATTACCGGTATATCAATCCGTGAGTGCGGAGAGTCCGGTGAAGGAGCACGTTTTGAGATCCTGGTTCCCCATTTTGGGTACCGATTTGTCTAATGCACTGAGAAAGCGTTTTATTCTCATCTGCTTTGGGGCACTGTCAGTCTCATCGGTCTTTATGATACCGTGAACCGGGCCATGTCGCTCCGGTTCAGGTACGGCTGATCCCGGTATCCTCCGTTTGTTTAGGTAGTCTCGTGGTTGGTACGCTGGTGATTGGCCCGAACCCTTCTTTTAAGATGCTGACCGTCAAATATGAGCATAATGGCGATGGAATGCACACTTTTGGTCGACAACACGGCCATTACCGACCGATATCTTTTATCAGAATCCGGGTTCTCGGCATATATCCATGACGGGGATGCACGGGTGCTCTTTGATACCGGATTTTCCGGGGTATTTCTGAATAATGCACGTCGGATGGGCATCGAACCGGCGGATGCCACACATGTGGTCTTCTCTCATGGGCATCTGGATCATACCTGGGGTCTGCAGGCACTGCTGCCTGAACTTGGGAATGAGACGACCGAAGGGGATGGTCACCGTCCGCCGGTTTTTCTCTCCCACCCCGAGGCTTATCTGCCCAGGAGACGCCCCGGTAGTTCAGAGATTGGTACGCTCTTTAGTTCCGATATTCTGGCCCGCTTTGGCACGGTACAGTTTACAAAGAAACCAGTCTGGATCACCGACCGTCTGGTCTTTCTGGGCGAGATCCCCCGCGTGCATGCATGGGAGTCCTTTACCCCGAATGCAGAGGTGACACTCCCGGACGGCACCACGGCACCGGATCATCTGACCGATGACTCTGCGCTTGCCTACAAAAGTGACACAGGCCTCGTGATCATCAGCGGCTGTTCGCACTCAGGCATTGCAAATATCATCACCTATGCCTGTGCGGTCTGCGGCGATGACCGCGTCCGGTCTATCATCGGTGGTCTGCACCTGATGTATGCTAATCAGGAACGGATTGATCAAACGGCTCGTTTCCTCGCTGACTTAAACCTTGAATCCCTGCATGCCTGCCACTGCACCGGGTTTAAGGCCCTGCACACGTTTTCCCGGACCCTACCTCTGAAGGAGACCGGCACTGGGTTGAAAACGGTGTGGTGATCCCTTTTTTTGGCTTATATTTCGGAGGTTTGCAAACCCTTACCCTTCTCCCTCTCCTGAATAAAAGATTTCACCATGATATCACAAATTATGTAAACAGCCTTTTCTCCTCCTCTTAGTAATTGTAAAAATCGAGCATTCAGGACTCTCTTTTGATCATATGGGCCTGCTTAATCTGGTATTCTCCCGAATTATTTTCTGTGGGTTTTACCGGATTTGTTTACAACGTGTTGCCCTCTGCCTCGCTTTTATCGCCCACTTACAGAAAAGGTCATGTGATAGCAGGTCATAAACCAAAGCATGAAAAATGTAGAGATGACTCTCGAAGGCAATATTCTGACGATGAAAGTTGATATTTCAAAGGATTTTGGACCTTCAAAATCAGGCAAGTCCATCACGATTGGAACGAGCGAAGGTAACGTCTCTGTTCCCGGTGCCGAGACCATCAAGGTTGGCCTGAATGTGTATAAAAGTAATAAATAAAAAGTATCGTTCTGCTTCTGAGAAAAACATTCATAATGGGGGATAGGCCCGCCCGGAATAATTCTCAAAATGATATAGAGGCATTTAAAAAATCCCTTTATTGGCTATTCACACAGGGATACCCTTCGTCAGGGCGGTGAGAAGCAGCTGCTTATTTATTGGCTTTGGGAGGAAGGCATATGGTCTGAGGCCCTTGGCACGCTCCTTTGTCCGGGAGTCGGTATACGCGGTGAGGAAGATGATGGGAATATCAGAGAACTCACGAATCCGGGTTGCGGCTTCAATGCCGTCCATATCGCCTTTCAGGTTAATATCCATCAGCACTATCTGTGGGGATTTCTCCCTGACGCAGTTGACTACATCCCTCCCGGTCTTTACGGTGCAGACGACCTCAAACCCCTCGCGCGTCAGCAGTTCACGCAGTAGCATTGCAATCATTCCCTCGTCTTCTGCAACGCCGACGGAGCACTTCTTATTATCTTTCATTATTTGCCGATTTTCCTCTGATTATTAGTGAATTCATTCGTTATCCGACGGAAATCGTATTGTCCATGTAGTCCCGGCGGGGCCGGTTGCAATCTCATAACCGCCGTCAAGCTGGTACTCAACAAATGTTTTTACCATCCGTATCCCAAGGGTTGTTGCCAGTTCCGGATCATATTTATCCGGAAAACCAACCCCGGAGTCACTGACGGTGAGCACCATATTTGCACCATCATATTTCATCTGAATGCTAATTAGATATGCTGTTGATCCGTCAAAGGCGTACTTCATTGCATTGGTTAGGAGTTCATTGAGGATGAGGCTCACCGGGATTGCCTTCTCCAGTGAAAGTCTGCCGGCATCTGTCTGTACATTCAGGGTGACCTTTGCCGCATCCGGGAAGGTGCTGATGATCTCATGTGCCAGATGTTCAATGTGTGACTGGACGTTAATCGCTCCGAAAGAGTCTGAGTGATAGAGTTCTTCGTGCACCGCAGCCATTGAACGGATGCGCCCTTCTGCCTCACGGATCTCAGCCGCTATATGAGGATCCTGTCCCTCTTCTTTGAGCGCCTGCAATTCAAGCATGGAGGAAACAACCGCAAGGTTGTTTTTCACCCGGTGGTGCACCTCCTGCAGGAGCACCGTCTTCTCCTGGAGGGAATCCTGAATCTTCTGCTCCGCTTCTTTTCGCTCGGTAATATCCATGCCGACAGATTGGTACTCAGTCACCGCTCCGCCTTCATCAAATATGGCATGATCGTCCCATCGCTGCCAGCGGATCCTGCCATCGTCCAGAACGATACGCTGTTCAACCGTCTGGTGTGCATTGCCTCCTTTGAGGGCAGCGAAGTGTGCTGCAACCCGTTTCCGGTCATCCTCATGAATATTGGGACGGAATTTTTTCCCCACCATTGCATCCGGATCCAGCCCGAAGTAGCGTGCATAGGCCCGGTTGATGAAGATGATGGTGCCATCAATCCGGAACCGGGTGATCATCTCGTTTTGTCCCTCCACGACGGAACGGTAGAGACGTTCACTCTTTGTGAGGAGTGCCCGTGTCTTTGCAAGCGCCACATTCTGGACAATGAGAATTATCACAAGGATGCAGAGGATGAGTGCAATAGTCGAGACAATAATTGCCGCCCCGCGGTCAACGGTGATAAGGCCCGTTGGCTGGTTGATGATCGTGGCCCCCTCGGGCAGTGCTGATTTCGGGATTCCGTATCTCTGCATCTCGGCATAATCATAAATTGTTCTGGTTTCAGGCATGAAGATGGCTGAACCAGTGCCTGCGAGTGGTTTTTCATCCAACATCCACAGGGCATGTGTTCCGGCGGTATATCCCAAGGTATAGGGTGAAATCTGCACTCCACCGACCACTCCCCTGTTGTTGTATATACTCACTGCGGAGTAGATGGGGACCGGACTCGCCGCAGAGAGTTCAGCAGAGATCTCATCGATATGGTAGGGCGTGAGATCCGCGTCTGCGAAGTAATACGTCAGGATTAAAACAGCCGCCGTATCCGGTAGCTCTGCCAGATCTGCACTGATGTCAGTGATGTCAGCACCTGCTTTTGGATAGAGATATGTGATGGCGCTGTTTCGTCCGGCGGTCTCTTCATCGATCAGCGCCCGGATGGCACGGCCGGTGTAGGTAGTGTCGAGGATGACATAGATGGTGTCTGTCTTTGGGTTTATTTTCCGGATACTATTGATTGTCTCCTGCACGGGCAGAATTTCCAGTGTTCCGATGAAAAATGGCGATTCATCACCGGTATCTGGCAGATTGGATGGATTATTTATCCCTGTGAAGGCGATAGGAACGCCCGGAAAGAGCCGCTCACCATATTCATTCATAAAGAGGAGGGCAGGATCGTCAGATACGATTATTACATTTGGATTCGCCGCCCGGTATTTGTGGGCAAAGGTCTGGTACAGGTTGTCAAAATGGGTGGCATCATTGATGACCTTTGCATCCAGATATTCGATGGAGAGCTGGATATGGGTGCGTTTGGAACCGGTGATGGCTGCATCGATGCCCGCTTCAATTTCCTGGTTCCAGATGTAAGCCGGCCCGTATGAACTGATATAGATGATATGGTCATGTATGGGGGTTTCAGCTGTGACTACAGGGAGAATAGATAAAAGGATCAGAAAAATTCCTGCTACCAGGATCCAGGGGGGTAATGACCGCATCTAAAAATATATGGGGTGGTTAAACGGTATAAATTGATTTCTGGGTGCATGAACAATAGTATCATATTCGGGTCGGATGTATCGTTTAGATCTTCAGGATACGTACTGCAAGGTGGGCGGCGTTGGCTCCGTTTCCGATTCCGACACAGGCCACCGGGACGCCGGAAGGCATCTGTACGATTGCAAGGAGTGCGTCAAGCCCTCCCAGGGTGCCTGCTGCCACCGGGACGCCAATAACCGTTTTTTTCGTCAGGGATGCAACAACACCGGGGAGTGCGGCCGAGAGTCCTGCAACAGTAATGAATACCCGTGCATCTGAATTCTTCACATATGCCGCCAGCTCCTCCGGATTCCGGTGCGCGGAGAATACCTGAAAGTCATAGGATATGCCCTCTTCCTCGAGTACACGTGTTGCTTTGCTTACAATTTCTGTATCTGATGCCGAGCCGGCAATTACCGCTACATCTGCCATTGAAAGAGTGTATCGAAGTATCTGCATAAAGAGATTGATGTTAGGGTTCTGAAAAAAGAAAAAAAAAAGTAAAATAGCGCGGAAAAAATTTCGGGATTATTACCATGAATTGCCACTCTTGCATCAATATACCGGGGTTATGATGTGTGTAGTGAGATGCCCCGCGACGAGTACCCCCATCCCGTTTGCCTGACAGCGCCGGTGGTGCAGATGGGGTGTCTGTATCCGGCATGCGGATGGCACATCCTTGCATAACCTCCATATGGCATAACCGCTAAAAATGATCACACTGATCAATATGCAACATGAATCACTTCTTATGATGCCGGGCCCCGTCCCGATGCCGGAACGGGTGCGTTTCGCGATGGCACGTCAGGCAATGAACCACCGCGGTGCAGAGTTTGGGCAGGTCATGGAAGAGACCACAGCGATGCTCAAAGAGATCTTCTGCACCAAACATGATCTTTTGACCATCAGCGGTTCAGGGACCGCCGGGATGGAGGCTGCCATATCAAACTTCTGCCAGGGCAGACGCATTGCCTGTCTTGTGAACGGCAAATTTGGTGAACGTCTCTCTCAGGTGAGCCAGCGCTACGGTGACCCTGTGTCACTCACTTCAGACTGGGGCACTCCTCTGCCTCTGGCGGCACTGGAAAAGGAACTCGAAGAAGGCGCAGAAGTAGTTACCCTTGTCCACAACGAGACTTCAGCCGCCATTCTGAACCCGGCAGAAGAGGTAGGGCGCCTTGCGAAGAAGCACGGCGCACTCTTTATTATGGACGGGATTACCTCCATCGGTGCCGATGAGGTATACGTCGACAAGTGGGGTGTGGATGTGGCAATCACCGGTTCACAGAAATGCCTTGCAGCACCTGCCGGACTCGCCGCACTCTCTGTCTCCCCGAAGGCATGGGACGCACAATGCGAGAACCCACCGTTCTACTTTGATCTTCCGGCATACCGGAAGAACGCGGCAAAAAACCAGACTCCTTTCACCCCTGCTGTGCCGCTCTATCTTGCTCTGCGCGAGGCATGTGCGATTGTTCTTGAGGAGGGCATGGAAGCCCGGATTGCCCGCCACCGGCAGATGGCAGACGCTGTCCGGACAGCAGTGGATGTATGGGGTCTCTCCCTCTTTGCAAAGACCGATGCGCTCCACGCCTACTCTAACACCGCAACAGCAATCTGCTACCCTGAAGGCATCACCGATGAAGCCATCCGCGGAAAGATCAAAGACCTTGGTATCGAGGTCTCCGGAGGGCAGGATCATATAAAAGGTAAGATCTTCCGGATCGGTACCATGGGTGCCACCAATGCTCCTGAAGTCCTTGCGGTTCTTGCAATGGTGCAGGGTGCATTCAAAAAAGCAGGATACTCTCTCAAAGGCGACGGTGTCTCTGCCGCCTGTGAGGTGCTGTTTGCATGAAAGTCGGGGTATGTGACACCACATTCTCCCGCGTAAACATGGGCGCTGCCGCGGTGGATGAGCTCCGGCGTCATGCATCGGTTTCCATCGAGCGCTACACGGTCCCCGGTGTCAAAGACCTCCCGGTCGCTGCAAAGATCCTTATTGAAGAGCGGGGGTGTGATATCGTCATGGCCCTCGGAATGCCGGGCGGTAAGGAGAAAGATCGTCTCTGTGCACATGAGGCGTCTCAGGGATTAATCCAGTGCCAGCTGATGACCAATCATCACATCATCGAGGTCTTTGTCCACGAGGATGAGGCAAAAGATGACAAAGAGCTTGCCTGGCTTGCTGAACGGCGGGCCCGGGAGCATGCAGAGAATGCGGTAAAACTAATCCTTTATCCTGAGGCCCTTATCAAAGAAGCAGGGACCGGTCAGCGTCAGGGATTTGAGGACGCAGGTCCTGCCCGGCATTAATACTTTTTTTGCATTCAGGTTTGGCACCACGGGTCGGTATATCTGGCGCCGGTTCATCTCATCTCAGACGTTTTGAGATAATGCTCTGAAGAGATGAGAGGTTATTTTGTCCACTTTGATAGAGGGACTGTTCTCTTCTCTGTCTCTGTCCTCACGTATTCCCACTTCCGGGAAGCATCACTTTTATGGGATAACTGC
Organism: uncultured Methanoculleus sp.; assembly: GCA_964496155.1. Lineage (GTDB taxonomy): Archaea > Halobacteriota > Methanomicrobia > Methanomicrobiales > Methanomicrobiaceae > Methanogenium. Next base: position 3,263 of record CAZBYH010000007.1, on the reverse strand, counting down.
CAATCTCTATCTATCTATCTAAGATATACGGTACGGAGCTGATTGAGAAAATGGTAATTAAACTTGGATTTGTCGTCGCAGAATTCAACCGCGATCTGACCTATATGATGGAGATTGAAGCCGAAGAACATGCAAAGTTCCTTGGCGCAGAAGTGACGGAGAGGTTCTACGTCCCCGGCGCATATGACATGCCGCTTGCGATCAAGAAACTTCTTGAAAACGGGGATATCGATGCGGTTGTCACCATTGGTTGTGTGATTGAGGGCTCCACCCAGCACGACGAGATCGTCGTCCAGCACGCCGCCCGGAAGATCATTGACCTTTCCCTCGAATACAACAAGCCAGTCACCCTCGGCATCTCCGGGCCCGGCATGACCCGTCTTGAGGCATCCGAGAGGATCGATTACGCCCGCCGTGCGGTTGAATCTGCTATCAAACTCGTCCAGCGATTAGCATGAGAACACTCTCCCGGAAAGTGGCAGGTATCGCACCTTCTGCAACAATAGAGATCTCTGACCGGGCAGCACAGATGCGGGCGGCGGGTATCGATGTTATCGTCCTCTCAATAGGTGAGCCTGACTTCCCGACCCCCGCTCATATCACCCGGGCATGCATTGACGCCCTTGAGCGGGGGGAGACTCACTATGCCCCGTCCCCTGGCATTCCGGCACTCCGAAAGGCCATCGCCGAAAAACTGGAGAAAGAAAACAACATCCCCAGCACCCCGGGTCAGGTCGTCGTTGCCTGTGGGGCGAAGAACTCCATCTATGAGGCGATGGAGGCCGTGATGAATCCCGGTGACGAGGTTCTCATCATCGACCCTTCATGGGTCAGCTACAAGCCCTGTGTCCAGCTTGCGGGCGGAACAGCAGTTCACTGTAGTGTTCGCGAAACAGACTTTCAGGTGGATGACCGTCTCCTTGAGGCCATTACCCCGAAGACGAAGATGATCGTCTGCAACAGCCCGTCCAATCCGTCCGGTGCAGTGATGAACGATGCGTCCATCGGGCTTATCGCGGATGCGTCCATTGACCATGACTGCTACGTCCTCTCTGATGAGATATACGAGAAGCTCATCTACGAAAAGACGCATGTATCCATTGGATCGTTAGATGGTATGGCAGACCGCACGATCACGGTGAACGGCTTCTCCAAGGCATATGCGATGACCGGCTGGCGTATCGGGTATGCCTCAGCACCGGAACCGGTGGCAAAACAGATGATCAAAGTACAGCAGCACACGATCAGCCACCCGGCCACCTTTGCGATGCACGGTGCGGTGGCTGCCCTCACCGGCGACCAGCAATGTGTGGAGGATATGCGGCTTGAGTTTGATACCCGACGCAAGTACATCATCGGCGCCCTGCAGGCGATGGGCTATGAGACAGCACCCGCAGAAGGCGCTTTCTATGCCTACGTGAAGACAGGCGGAGACGATATGGCGGTAGCCGGCGAGTGGCTTAAAAACGCTCATGTGGCAGTAACGCCGGGAACCGCCTTTGGCACACCCGGATGGGTTCGTCTCTCCTACGCGGCGTCAATGGACCGGCTGAAAGAGGCGATGGAACGCATTGCTGCTCTCTCCTGAAAATATTCTTTTTTGGTGTTAGTGATGTCTTTTGAACCGCACCGCGTTCTCTTTGTCTGCACATACAACTCGGTTCGATCTCCGATGGCAGAAGCCATCCTGAATGCCGCGGCAGGCAACCGCTACCGGGCAGAAAGCGCCGGTCTCTTTCCGTCCCGGGTGGACCCGGATGTGGTGGCAGTGATGCAGGAGAAAGGCATTGACCTCTCCTCGCATCGGCCCCGGTCTCTTGGTGCCTGTTCGAACACCGTATACGGCACCGTCATCTTTCTTTCCCCTTCAGTCCGGGAGAGTGCGTACCATATCCCTCCGGCAGGAGAGTACGTCACCCTGAATATCCCTGTCCCCGGCATCAGAGGTGCTGACGGACGGGATGGATACCGCATGCTCTGTCAGAAACTGACGGATGCCATTGCCGCATGCTTTCCGGATGCCAGCCTTTGAGTGCATAGGCTGGCTTAGTTTGAGTATGCGGGTAATCACCGACGTGTTCATCCCCGCTGACCCGGCGGACGGATCATGCGTATCAGGAGATCTTCCGCCGCAGTAGTGTTTTTGGGGAAAAATCGCAAATCGCGAAATTTCCTCTTTCCTGCTGTCAAGCTCCCCTGAACTGTAGCGTAAGAAAGTCTTATCAGATGCTGATTCAGATTTATTCTGATTATCTGTGAACTATCGGCGGGTAAAAAAAACCCTTATTCTGACCTTTTTCCTGAACCTCTCTGTCTCCATTGCAAAGGGGATTGTCGGAGCTCTTGCCGGGTCGGTCAGTATGGTCGCCGATGCGTTTCATTCCCTCTTTGATTCGGTCTCAAATATCGTTGGCCTCATCAGTATCACCATCGCCGATGCCCCCCCGGATCATGGGCACCCGTATGGGCACGGCAAGTTTGAGACAATTGGGACGATGGTTGTGGGGACACTCCTGCTCATCACCGCAGTTGTTGTCGGGTATGAGGGTTTTGGGAGGTTTTCCTCCGGGACAGTGCCGGAGATATCGCTGCTCACGGTTGCCGTAATGGTTGGGACCATCTGCGTGAATATTACTGTCGCGCTCTATGAACGTCGCGTGGGTAAAGAAGAGGAGAGCTCGTTTCTGCTGGCAGATTCACAGCACACCGCAAGTGACATCTTAGTCTCCCTCTCTGTCCTTGTTGGGTTCCTTTTCATCTGGCTGGGCTACCCGGTCGCAGATGCCATCATCGCACTCCTGATCGCTGCGCTCATTGCACGGATGGGAGTGAAGATCCTCTATGCGGCACTGGAGGTTCTTGCCGATGCCTCTGCTCCGATAGATTACGAGAGTGTTGATGCGGTTCTAAAGACTACAGAAGGCGTAATCAGCTACCATGAGTTCCGCTGCCGTGGGAAAGCGGGTGAGATATTCTGTGATCTGCATGTGGTGGTCGCCCCGTATATCACCGTTCATGAAGGGTATCTCATAGGTAAACGGGTACGCGATCGGATGATGGCCGAGGTGGAGGGCGTGGTAGATGTGATGGTGCATATCGACCCGTTCTTTGGCGTCGTCGGGCCAGCGGATACAGAAATTGGTAAGGAAATTAATATGGAAATTGATTCAGAAACGGATACCAAACGTTCACCGGAGTAAATGATACAACCATGACACAGGACATTCTCTTCGTCTGCAATCACAATGCAGGCAGGTCACAGA